>JBILGJ010000162.1:0-6595 GCA_044351125.1 Micropepsaceae bacterium | reverse complement strand
GACGGGAAGGTGTTCCGCAACCCCGAAACGCTGAAACGCGCCCTCGCAGCACCCCGTCCGGTCGCGCCCGGTGCCGACACAAGGCACGGGCTCATCCTCTTCCACGACCGTTTCGCCGGACACGAATGCTTCGGCCACGCGGGTTTCTGGAATGTCGATCTGGTAGCCTGCCCCGATCTCGACCTCGTGATGGCGCTCAGCCTGAACCAGCCGATGACAAGCCAACCCGACGCAAGACGCCAACTGGTGACCGCCATCGTCACAGCCGTCAAAAACGCACGGTGACAGCGCACGCGATTTCACCTGCGCCCCACTCCTGGTGCATGCGAAAGGAGAAATGTTAAAGTGCAAGGGTCACTGCAATTCACAGCAGCCCCGAATAGGACCCAGCATGCAACGACTTCTGCCGATAGCTATTGCCGCGATCCTTGGCACAGCAGCGTCCGCAAATCCCATTCCCTCAAACCCTGTCCTCGCCAAAATGACGGCAGAAGACCAGGCCGCACGTAGCGGGGCGTACAAGCACATCGACTGGGACAAACTCTCCGTCGAGGACGCAGCACGGCGGGCCAGGGTGCTAGACTTTGTCAGGCAGGGCACCATCCGCACCGCCGAGGACTATTGCAATGCCGCAATGATCTTCCAGCATGGCGACACCGTGGATGAAACGCGGCTTGCCTGGTCCTTCGCAACAACATCGCGGGCCCTCGATCCGGCCGACCGACGATGTCGCTGGCTCAGCGCAGCAGCCTGGGACCGGATCATGATGCGGCTGAACCGACCGCAATGGTATGGTACCCAGTTCACAAAGTCGCCATCCGGACAGTGGGAACTCTATACCATCGACGAAACCGCCGCGACCGACGCCGACCGGGCGGACTTGGACGTGCCCCCGCTCGCAACATCCCGCGCCATGGCCGCCACGATCAAGTGAGTACCGGCTATGCCGATCATCACATTGCGGTGACAGGGCTATACTGCACCCTGATCAACCACTCACCTGAGTGCCCCCTCCCGCCGGGGATCCGCAGCAGCGTCCACGCCGCCACGCACGAGGCGCAACCCGTTGAGCCCGCTGGTCTGATCGATGAACTTCACCTCATGACCCATGGCGACAAGCGCCTCGCCGACGGCCTCAAGCCCGCGATCCTTCTCCAGCTCGACCACCGCCGAGCGGCTGGTCACATTGGGCAGCCCGATCGCACCCGCCATGTCCATGTTCCAGTCGATCAGCCCGATGAGCGTCTTCGACACATAGGGAATGATCCGCCACCCGCCCGGTGAGCCAATCACTGCATAAAGCCTGCCCTTGGCATCGAAGACCAGCGTTGGCGACATCGACGACAGGGGCCGCTTGCCCGCATCCGGCGCATTGGCAAGGCGCCGGTTGTCACCCGTCGGCGCAAATGAAAAATCCGAGAGCTGGTTGTTCAGCATGAAACCTGCGGCCATCAGGTGGCTGCCGAACGGTCCCTCGACCGTCGTCGTCATCGCCACGGCCCGGCCCTGGGCATCGATCACGCTGACATGCGCCGTCGACGGTTTCGAGTGGTCGGGAATGCGCAGCCTTCGGTAGAGGCGGCTGGCCCCGCGCGGATCACCCGGCAACACCTGCGTCGGCGCGAGCGCCCGCGCCGGATCGATAAGCCGCGACCGGCCACTGAGATAGGGCCATGACAGCAATCCCGTCACCGGCACGGGCACGAAATCCGGGTCGCCAAGAAACGCCGCGCGATCGGCAAAGGCCAGCCGCTGCGCCTCGGCAAACAGGTGCACGGCCTGCGCCGACCCCGGCGCAAGAGCCCCCATGTCGAAGCGCTCCAGCATCTTCAGGATTTGCAGCGTCGCAATGCCGCCCGAACTTGGCGGACGCATGCCGCAGATCCGATAGGCGCGATAGGTGCCGCACAGCGTCGCCCGCTTCGACGGCCGGAACGACCGCAGGTCCGCGAGCGTCAGCGCCACCGCGCCGCGCGGCGCCTGTGTCACCGCATCAACGATCGCCTGCGCGACAGGGCCCTGATAGAACCCTTGAGGCCCCTGCTCGGCGATCAACTGAAGCGTGTCGGCCAGCGCCGGGTTGCGCAGGATGTCACCCTCGGCCAGCGCCTTGCCGCCTGGCTTGAAATAGGCCGCCGTCGCAGGGATCTGGTCGAGCGAAGAGACCATGCCGATCACCTTGGCAAGGCGCGGCGAAACAGGAAACCCCTCGCGCGCAAGCCGGATCGCCGGTTGGAAGAGCTCGACCCACTTCAGGCGCCCATGCTCGCGATGCGCCAGCCACAAGGCCGCAATGGCTCCGGGCACGCCAACCGATCGCCCGCCCACCGCCGCATCGATAAAGCCGAGCGGCTTTCCGTCCGCGCCCATGAAAAGGTTTGGCGTTACCGATGCCGGCGCCGTCTCGCGCCCGTCGTAATTCTCGATCGCGTGCGTCCGCGGATCATAGTGCAGGAGAAACAGTCCGCCACCGATGCCCGAGGATTGCGGCTCGACAAGCGTCATCACCATCTGCGCGGCGATCGCCGCATCGACGGCCGAGCCGCCGCGCCGCAGCATCTCGGCCCCGGCCTCGGAGGCAAGAGGATGGGAAGCAACGATCACCGGCGCCTGAGACTGAACCGGCTTTGCCGTGGCACCGGCCGCAAGCACAAGCCCAACAACGAGCAGCGAATTGCGCAGGATCGCCTGAAAGGATAGCGTCGCCATCATGATCACTCCCGGTTCGCGCAATCTCATCACCGATGTACGTGGCATAAAAGTCGGCAATAGCGAAGACCCCTCTGCCATGACAGGTGTAACGGTCATCCTCGCCGAAGGGCGGGCTGTCGGCGCCGTCGATGTACGCGGCGGGGGCCCGGGCACGCGCGAGACCGAGGCCCTCCTGCCCGAAGGCCTCAACGTGGGCGTGGATGCAATCGTGCTGTCAGGCGGCTCGGTCTTTGGCCTCGATGCGGCTGGCGCCGTAACGAACCGGCTTGCAGCGCAAGGCCACGGCTTCCGTCTGCAGGGCGCAAGCATGGTCGCCCCCATCGTGCCAACGGCAATTCTCTTTGACCTCGCCAATGGCGGCAGCAAGGACTGGGGCAGCGAACCGCCCTACCGGACGCTGGGCACAAAGGCCTGCGATGCAGCCAGCGAAACCTTCAGCCTCGGCAATGCAGGTGCGGGATACGGCGCGCGTGCGGGCGCCCTGAAAGGCGGCCTCGGCTCGGCATCGTTTGTGACCGACGACGGCTTCGAGATCGGCGCCATAGCCGCCGTGAATTCCTTCGGTTCCGCCGTCATGCCCGGCACATCGACACTCTGGGCATCGCCCTTCGAGCAGGCCGGCGAACTGGGACACCAGCATCCACCGCAGCCCTCCCGGCCGGCAGCCGGCATGCCCGATGACATCAAGCGCCCGGCACAGCCCGCACAGAACACCACCATCGCCTGCATCGCGGTGAACGCAAGCCTGACACCCGCCCAGGCCCGGCGCATCGCCATCATGGCGCACGACGGCATGGCCCGCGCACTCAGGCCCGTGCATGCCCCCTTCGACGGCGACGTCGTCTTTGTCCTGGCGACAGGCGCAAGACCGCTGGAGGAACCTCACGCCTGGCACCTGACGCGACTTGGCACATTGGCTGCCGATTGCCTGACCCGCGCCATTGGCCGAGGCGTATTCGAGGCCGAAACCCTTGGCAGCTGGCGCGCCTACCGCGAACAGCATGCCACTGGCTTCTCCGTCCGGCGCTGACAGCGCCTAGCGGACGTAGATACGCACCTCATGGGAATTGATCGTCGGGCTTGACGAATTGAAAACGCGGATCTTGACGGGATCCACGCCAAGGCTGGTCAGTGTGTTGACGACATCCGTCGCATTCGCGGTAGCTTCCGGCACCACGCTGCGCCCGGCAGACACGCCCACGACATCGAACACGGCATCGGGCTTGCGCCGTCGTGCCGTCGAGACTGCACCGGCAAGTGTCTCGCGATAGGCAACGGTGGCGGTGTCGAACTTGATCTTCACGAAGGCGGGCTGCGACATCGACGGCGGCGGGAGGCTCGAGGCAACACCCGTGGAGGGCGTCACAGGGGGCGCTGGCAGGCCCAGGGCGGCGAGTGACGCCCGCTCCTTGGCCAGGAACGCAGACTGTGCCGCCCACTCGGTGGAGATCTCGTTGACCATCCGGTCGAGCTGGTTGGCTGTCTGCCCGATCTCGCCGCGAAGCGTATTGAGTTGCCGCTTGTCCTCGTCATTACCCTCACGGATACCCACGGTCTCGAGCATCAGCTTGTTTGCTTCTGCAGATCCGCGCGCGATGATCCGCATCTCCCCATCGAGGGCATTTGTTGCAGCTGCCAATCGCTCAAGGGCGGACATCGCCTTTTGGTAAGACTGTGGCGAGGGCGAAGCGCTGGCCGACATCTCGTTGCGGGCGATGCGATAGGTCGCCCCCTCGCCCGCCGCCCGCTGTCGGATTTCAGACAGGGTCGCGTTTCGGGCCGACACCTCACCCTGCAGCGCCACAAGCCGGCTGCGCAACGAGGCAATCTGAATGCCCTGCGGCGTTCCGCTGCTGACCCCGGGCGTCACACCGACCGGCGTGAAGATCGAAGTTCCGGTCTGCGGCATGGGCGCGGTTGGGCCAGGGACGGTGGGCGTCCCATCCGGAAACAGGCCACTGCTGACAGTCGAACACCCCACGAGCATCGCACACGCGAGGGCGGCGACAGGAACGCGCATGGAACTCAGGCAAAGCATCGTATCTACCCCACGGGATTGGACCGCCGGTCAGCCCGGGCTGCAGCGCAATCCGGAGCGCGGCGGGTCAGTTCTGGGCTTTGGTTTCGGCGACAATAAGGCCGATTCCGTCCGATGCAATCGGACGCAGTGCCATGGGCCGCGTCGAAAGGCCCGGAATTCGCTCTTTTCTGCCCTTGCGCAACCAGCCTGCCCGCACTAAGTTCCGCGCCTCTTGGGCAGAGGCACCCGTAGCTCAGCTGGATAGAGCACCAGACTACGAATCTGGGGGTCGGACGTTCGAATCGTTCCGGGTGCGCCATTTCCCGCCACGCAGCACCGCAATCACCAGTAATCCTTCATGATCTCCCGCGACCAATCCGGCTCGCGCAGATCCCCGCGCGGCATGAACCCCGACATGACCGGCTTGATGTCGATGACCGGCGTCCCGTCGATTGCATCGAGCCCGCTGACCTTCAGCACCCGCCCCTCGATGCCGACAATCCTGCAGATCGTGGCCCCGATCCGGTTAGGTCGGTTCTTGCCACGCTGCGCAAAGATCCCGACCCGAGGCCAGTCCGCACGTCCGCGGGGATGTCGCGCACCCGTGACAACCTCGCTCTCGCCCACCTGGTCAAAGAGATAGATCACCTCGACATGCGAAAACCCGTCAAGCCCGGCCAGCGCATCCGCCCCGAAAGCCGCGGCGTCGAGGGTGATCTCGGACGGAAATGAGTCCCAGGCATCATCGACAGGCTCCCGACGCGCGCAGGCCACGCGCCCGATGGCATTCACCGTGAAGGATTGCATGTATCGACCTCCTGCATCAGGCACCCTCGGCACCGATAAGAAGCTGAAAGCAATAATCGTTTCCGGGACCGGAAAACAACGGTTTGCAGACAGAGCCCAGTTGCGTTTGAATGCGCCCCGCGCACACACGAGGAACCGCCTGTGACCGACCACCTGATCGAGACCATCGAAGACGGCATTGCCACCCTTACCTTCAATCGCCCGGATGCACGCAACGCATTGACGGCGGAAATCATCGAAGCGCTCGCAAAGGCAGCCCCGCGCCTTGCCGTCGATCCCAAGGTGCGCGCGGTCGTGATCACAGGCACCGGCAGCGCCTTTTGCGCCGGTGGCGACGTGAAGGGCTTCGTAGCCCCCAAGGCCGAGGGCGCGACCGCGCCAAGCTTCGACGAACGCGTGAACACGCTGCGCGCCGGTGCCGACTTTTCGCGCTGGCTGCACGAGATGCCAAAACCCACGCTGGCCATCATCCCCGGTGCCTGCGCCGGCGCCGGCATGTCGATCGCACTGGCCTGCGACATGCGCATTGCAGCTGACAACGCCAAGCTCACGACCGCCTTCTCGAAGATTGGCGCCTCAGGCGATTACGGCGGCAGCTATTTCCTGACCAAGCTGGTCGGCCCCGCCAAGGCACGCGAACTCTACTTCACGGCCGACGTGATCACCGGTGCCGAAGCCGAGCGTCTCGGCATCGTCAACCGCGCCGTCCCCGCAGCCGACCTCGCCGCCGAAGGCGCTGCTCTCGCCCGCAAGCTCGCAGCTTTGCCCACGGTCGCCATCGGCTACATGAAGAAGAACCTCAACATGGCCGAGCACGGCACGCTCGCCAGCGTCCTCGACGTCGAGGCCATCCACATGGTCCGCACCATGCAGACCGAAGACCACAAGGCCGCCTCCCTCGCCTTCGTCGAAAAACGGCCGCCCGTCTTCAAGGGCCGCTGATCCCCTCCTGTCTCCGGCGCAAGCGAGGGAGACCAACCACGCTCTCGGTCCTCCTCGCTCGGCGAGGGAGACCGAGACCGTCTTTGTCCTCCTCGCTCGGCGAGGAGGTGGACA
>JBILGJ010000005.1:0-19249 GCA_044351125.1 Micropepsaceae bacterium | reverse complement strand
ATCGCCGCCTTCAGCAACCCCTTCGCATCCGATGCGAAATAGGGCGTCACGACCTTCAGGCCCGGAACATGTGCGTACCACGCGCTATAGTTCTGGCTGTGCTGCGCGGCAACGCGCGCGGCAGCCCCGTTGGGTCCGCGGAACACGATGGGGCAGCCCATCTGGCCGCCCGACATGTAGAGCGTCTTGCCGGCCGAGTTGATGATCTGGTCAATCGCCTGCATGGCAAAATTCCAGGTCATGAATTCAACGATCGGACGCAAGCCCCCGAACGCTGCGCCAACGCCGAGGCCCGCAAACCCCTGCTCGGTGATGGGCGTGTCGATCACGCGCTTCGGCCCGAATTCGTCGAGAAGCCCCTGGCTGACCTTATAGGCGCCCTGGTACTGTCCGACCTCCTCGCCCATGAGGAACACGTTCGGGTCGCGCCGCATTTCCTCGGCCATGGCCTCGCGCAGCGCCTCGCGCACCGTGAGCGTGTGCATTTGCACGCCCGCAGCCACCGGCGCTGGCGCCGATATGACGGCCACAACGGGCGCCGCAGTCACGGCTGAAGCAGCCGGCTTCGCAGCAGGCGGCGGGGCTGCAACCTTTCGCGCGACCGGGACGTCGTCATCACCCTTCAGTGTCGCGATGGGTGTGTTGACCTTCACGCCCTCGGTTCCCTCCGGAACAAGGAGCCTCGCGACAACGCCCTCGTCGACCGCCTCGACTTCCATGGTCGCCTTGTCGGTCTCGATCTCGGCAATGACGTCGCCAGAGGACACCTTGTCTCCTTCCTTGACGTGCCACTTGGCAAGCTTGCCCTCTTCCATCGTGGGAGAGAGGGCGGGCATCAGGATTTCGGTCGTCATTGTTCGGTCTCGCAGGAAATCGGTCGCGTCAGGGGTCCGCGCTAGACAGGTGTTGCCGTGATGACGGCCACGAACACCATGATCGTGCCAACAATACCAATCGCCCAAGCAAGCGGACGCACCTTTGGCAGCCCGGTCAGGTAGATCACCGCATGCGCAACGCGCGAATAAAAGAACAGCTGCGCGCCCCACACGGTAAGGTCATTCGAGACATTCAGATGGGCCGCAATAAGCACCAGCGGCGCAAACAGGATCAGCCCCTCGCGGTGGTTGTCCACGCAGCGCTTCGTGCGCGCCTGCCACGCCGAGGCCGGCTTCATGTCATCACGGTGACCGGCCATGACATCGATGCCTTGCGCCTGAACACCCGCCGTCGCCTGGATCACGATCAGCACGAAGAGCAACGCAATCGACAAAGCAAGCATCAGCAGTTCAATCGGCATGGCTTTCTCCTCGTGAAAAAGGGCTGCAGGCTATCAGTGAACAATGTCGGTCCAGAGCTCGGCTGGATCCGGCTCCGGCGAGGTCTGTGCGAATTCGGCCGCGTGGCTGACAACGCCGCGGATCTCCTTGTCGATGTCCTTCAGGGCTTCCTCGCTCGCAAGACCGTTTTCGACCAGCAACTGGCGAACATGGTCGATCGGGTCGCTCTTCTCGCGCACCTGATCGACCTCCTCGCGCGTGCGGTACTTGGCGGGATCCGACATCGAGTGGCCCCGATAGCGATAGGTCTTCATTTCCAGGATATAGGGCCCCTTGCCCTCGCGGCACCACTTCACGGCCCGCTCGCCGGCGGCCTTGACGGCAAGCACATCCATGCCGTCCACCTCTTCGCCGGGAATGTTGAACGACACGCCGCGCCGATGGAGATGCGTTTCCGCGCTGGAGCGCTGCACCGAGGTCCCCATGGCGTACTGGTTGTTCTCGATGATGTAGATCACCGGCAGCTTCCAGAGCGCAGCCATGTTGAAGCTCTCGTAGACCTGCCCCTGGTTCGCTGCTCCGTCCCCGAAATAGGTGAGGCACACCCGGTCATTGCCGCGGTACCAGTTCGAGAACGCAAGCCCCGTACCCAGCGGCACCTGCGCACCCACGATCCCGTGCCCGCCGAAAAAGTTCTTCTCGCGGCTGAACATGTGCATCGAGCCGCCTTTCCCGCGCGAGTAGCCCCCGCTGCGTCCAGTCAGTTCGGCCATCACGCCAGCCGGATCCATGCCGCATGCCAGCATGTGCCCGTGGTCGCGATAGGCGGTGATGACCTGGTCGCCATCCCCGATCACCGCCTGCATGCCGACCACCACGGCTTCCTGCCCGATATAGAGGTGGCAGAAGCCCCCGATCAGTCCCATGCCATAGAGCTGCCCGGCCTTTTCCTCGAAGCGGCGGATCAGCAGCATCTCGCGATAGAAATGAACCAAGGCGTCCTTGTCGAGCCGGGGCTTGGCGGCGGCGCTGCTGCGGGCGGGGGCGTCAGCTTTGGCCATGCGTGTATCCGTCCTGAAACCTTGGAATTCCGGCCGATCCTCTAGCCTCCGGGGACCGGGTGCGCAAGCAAAGATCGCAAGACGCGCAATCACGCGCGTGCTGCGCTGCAGCAGAAAAACCCCAATCCGGACACGCTATTTCAGGATAACAACTTCATCGGCCTCGGTCAGGCCCAGCCGCGACCGCGCCTGCTCCTCGAGCATGTCGTCATCCACGCTTTCGGGGCGCATCAGGCTGACCCTGCGTTGCAGGGCAAGGCGCTCGTCCGAAAGCTTGTCGAGCTCGGCCTGCTTGGCTTCCACGGCCGCCTGAAGCCGAGACCAGCGAAGCAACCCATGGTTTCCGAAAACCGCGAAGTACGAGAAATATCCGACGAGCGCCAGCACCAGAAGCGGAAAGCTCCAGCCACGTGTCACCCGTCGAAGAGTCGATGTCTCGTCCATGGAGTGATGGGACCATGCAGGCAGCGAGAGGGTCAAGGAATTTTGGGTTAAGCGAGATTAACGATGCAGGTCAAAACAAGATACGAAACGGTGCGCTCACCCAAACATGAGGCGTGCAGTCCACGAACACGCTAGGATGCACCCGACGCACGCAACACATCCGGAAGCGACCCTCGCGCATGGACATGCAGGAATTCTATCCCCGCTTCTTCACCGCTCTAGCGCTGGGCCTTCTGCTGGGCATCGAGCGCGGGTGGAAGCAGCGCACCGAGGCATCGGGCGAGCGCGAGGCGGGCATCCGCACATTCACGCTGGTGTCGCTCACGGGATTTGCAGCCGGCCTTCTATCGCAAAGCCTGGGCCCCGTCTTCCCGTCAGTCATCGGCGCGGGCCTGCTCGCCCTTGTTGTGGCAAGCTATTTCAGCGACACATCCCGCGCCGAAGCCGACCGCGGCATGACGACAGAAGTCGCCATCATGCTGACCTATGTCCTGGGCGTGCTGTCTGCGGCCGGCGCCCTGTCGGAAGCAGCCATGATCGCCGTCATCGCCGTCGTTCTGCTGGACCAGAAAACCGTAATGCACAATTTTCTGCGCAGCGTGCAGCACCTTGAAATCACCGCTGCGCTGAAACTGCTGGTCGTGGCCGTCGTGTTGCTCCCGATCCTGCCAGACCGGGGGTTTGGCCCCGGCGAGGTGCTCAATCCTCACGAACTCTGCTGGGCGGTCGTGGTCATTGCGACCATGGGGCTGGCCGGCTATGGCGCCATCCGGGCCATGGGACCAGAACGCGGCGCCGTGCTCATGGGATTGTTCGGTGGCCTTGTCTCGTCCACCAGCGTGACCGTGAGCGCCGCCCGCGCCGCACGCAACGCCCCAGGCGCATCCATGTCCCTCGCCGCGGCCATCGCCATCGCCCAGTCGATCATGTTCGCCCGCATCGCCGCCCTTGTCTACACGCTGAACCCGGCCCTGTTCGACATCGTGCTTCTGCCATTGATCCTTGGCTGCCTCGTGTCGCTTGCTGGCGCTGCCTTCCTCGTGATGCGCGCGCGCAGCGCCGACCCGACGGCATCCTTCGAGGCGGGATCAGCCGACTCCCTCGGGGTCGCCGTCCGTTTCATAGCTTTTGTCGCCGCAATGCTGGTGTTTGCCCATTACGCCCAGCAATACGCCGGCAATGCAGGTGTCCTGCTGTCGGGCCTCCTGTCGGGCGCACTGGACGTGGATGCAGCCACGGTTTCAGCAAGCCGGCTGGCAAGCGCCAATGTCGCCAACGCAACGCCCCTGTCGACAGCGGCTGCCAGTATCGCCATCGCCGTGGTGGCCAACAGCCTTGTGAAGTCCGGCATCGCCATCCGCCTCGGCTCGCGCGAAATCGCGTGGCCCGCGGCGACCGTCCTGACGGCCTCCGCCATCATCGCCATTGCAACAGCCCTCATCGTGAACTGAAACCCACGGGTCATGGTCTGAGCTGGCGTCATCACCGGGCTTGACCCGGTGACACAGAGGCGGTGCCAGGGACAAGCCCACTTCAGCGAGAAAGACCAATATCGCCTTTTTTCCTCAGCGGAACTCTGCGCCCGCAAACTTCGCAGACGAACCGAGGACTTCCTCGATGCGCAGCAGTTGGTTGTACTTGGCCAACCGGTCCGAGCGCGAGGCAGAGCCCGTCTTGATGCGACCGCAATTCGTGGCAACGGCAAGATCGGCAATCGTCGTGTCCTCGGTTTCGCCCGAGCGATGCGACATGACGGCCTTGTAGCCGGCCTTGTGCGCGGTCTCGACGGCTTCCAGCGTCTCCGACAGCGTGCCGATCTGGTTGACCTTGATCAGGATGGCATTCGCCGTCTTCTTCGCAATGCCTTCGCGAAGGCGCGCCGGATTGGTCACAAAGAGGTCGTCACCGACAAGCTGCACCTTCGCGCCGATCGCATCGGTCAGCCCCTTCCAGCCAGCCCAGTCATCCTCGGCCATGCCATCCTCGATCGAGACGATCGGATAGCGGCGGCAAAGATCCTCGTAGAACTTCACCATGCCAGCGGGATCCAGCTTCTTGCCCTCGCCCTCGAGGTCATAGATCCCGTCATGGAAGAACTCGGTCGACGCCGGATCGAGGGCCAGCTTCACATGCTCGCCCGGCCGGTAACCGGCAGCCTCGATGGCGCGCATCACATAGCTCAGCGCCTCATCCGCCGACTTGAGGTTCGGCGCGAACCCGCCCTCGTCGCCCACATTCGTGTTGTGCCCTGCATCCTTCAGCGCCTTGCGCAGCGCGTGGAAGACCTCGGTCCCCATCCGCAGGGCCTCGCGGAACGTCGGCGCACCAACAGGCAGGATCATGAACTCCTGGAAGTCGATCGGGTTGTCGGCGTGAGCCCCGCCATTGATGATGTTCATGAAAGGCACCGGCAGGAGATGCGCCTGCGTACCGCCGACATAGCGGAAGAGCTTCTGCCCGCGTGCGTGCGCTGCCGCATGGGCCGTCGCCAGCGAGACACCCAGGATCGCATTGGCGCCAAGGCGTCCCTTGTTTGGCGTTCCGTCCAGCGAGATGAGTGTCTGGTCGATATGCAGCTGCTCCTCGGCTTCCATCCCGGCTATGGCATCGAAGATCTCGCCGTTGACGGCAGCGACCGCCTGCTCGACACCCTTGCCGCCATATCGCTTGCCGCCATCGCGCTTCTCGACCGCTTCATGCGCGCCCGTGGAGGCTCCCGAGGGAACAGCCGCACGGCCCACGCTTCCGTTCTCAAGTTCGATCTCGACCTCGACGGTCGGGTTGCCGCGGCTGTCCAGGATTTCGCGTCCGCGAATGTCGATGATGGCTGTCATGGTTTTGGCTCGGGTCCTGCAATTACGATGCGCCGCGTTCATAGCCAAACTGGAGGGGCGATAAAAGCCCAAACCCGCCGCGCCGACAGGCCCGCCGCCGGGGAAAAGGCGATTCGGGGAGCGCATCGACCGATGCCGTTTCACCCGCCGCCCGCACCGGCTTACGATGCCCCAGCCGAGTCGGGTCCGGCATGCGGGCAAAAGGCCCATCGGACGCCGGCTCCCATCAGGAGGAAAAACCCATGTCTGCCTGGCCCGTTCTCGTCACCCTTGCTGCCCTGCTCTTTTACTTCTGGACCGGCCTGATGGTCGGCAATGCCCGCCGCAAGTTCAACGTCCCCGCACCCGCCACCACCGGGAACCCGGACTTCGAGCGCGTGTTCCGCGTGCAGATGAACACGCTCGAATGGTTGCCGATCTTCCTCGTCAGCCTCTGGATCTTCTGCATGTACTGGAACGGCCTTCTCGGCGCCGTGATCGGAGCGATCTGGATCGTCGGGCGCTACATGTACGCCCACGGTTACATGGCCGCAGCCGACCAGCGTTCGATGGGTTTCATGATCCAGGCGCTGGCCGTGATGATCCTGTTCCTCGGCGCCCTTTTCGGCGCGCTGGGTTCGCTCTTCGCCGGCTGACAGGCTGTCTCGCGACACACGATGGCGGCGCCGGTTGCAGGACCGGCGCCGTTTTCATGCGGGCGTCAGGCGGGCATAAAGCGATGCCCGCACAAACCCCGTCAGCAACACCGCGATGACCGACGTCGCACCGATGGCAAGCCAGTCAGCTCCGTGCAGAGCCTCCAGATGCACGAAACCCGACAGGAAGGGTAGCTGCACGAGGCCAGCCACAACCAGCGCCGACACAACAGGAACGATGGCGCCGATACCGCGCGTGCTTCGGTTCAGCGCCAGGGCAATCGACGCACTCCACGCTGCAAGCATTGCAAGCACAAGGCTGCGCGCATGCCCCTCAGTGCCACCCTGTGCCGCGACCCATTCAAACGAGGCGACAAGGATGACGGCCAGCAGGATCCCGCAACCAACGACACGCACCCACGTCCGGAGCATGAAAAAATGCGAAGGGCCATCGCGCGGGATGGGCCTGAGCGCGCCTGCACCCGCGGGAATCTGGAAGGCCAGCAGGGCGGTGGGATGAATGAAAAGCTCCAGGATCACGATGTGCACGGGAAGATACAGGATGGGGTTGTCCATCAGCGGCACGAAGGCTGCGCTCAGCACCAGCGGAATATGGACGAGCAGCAGGTAGATGAACGCCATCTGGAGGTTCACGAACAACTGCCGGCCTTCCGCCACCGCATCTGCGATCGTGCGGAAATTGTCATCGAGCAGCACGATGGACGCAACCTCCCGCGCGCTTTGCGTTCCCCGCTCGCCCATCGCGATCCCCACATCCGCCGCCTTGATCGCCGGCACGTCATTGACCCCGTCACCCGTGACGGCAACGATCTCGCCCGCAGCGCGCAGCGCCTCGACCAGCCTGAACTTCTGTGACGGCGTTGCGCGCGCAACCACGTCCACCTGCTGCAGCGCTGAAGGGGTTATGCCCTCATCGATCGCATCGGCCAGCATGACGACAGGCTCCCCGCGGCCGATCCCGATATCGCGCGCAACGGCTGCAGCCGTACCCGGATGGTCGCCGGTGACCATGATCACCCGGATGCCGCCATCCTGGCAGCGCTGCACCGCCTCGCGCACGCCATCGCGCACCGGATCCTCGAATGCCAGCAGGCCCATGAACTCGAAGCCGCTGTCGGGCTCGGCCAACGGACCGTCTGCCTGCTCGATGCGCCGTCGCGCGATGGCTACGACCTTGTGACCACCCTCGGCCAGCGCCTGCACCGACCGGCGCAGCGCCACCGCATCGATGCTGTTGCCACAGAGCGCAAACACC
Organism: Micropepsaceae bacterium; assembly: GCA_044351125.1. Lineage (GTDB taxonomy): Bacteria > Pseudomonadota > Alphaproteobacteria > Micropepsales > Micropepsaceae > SZUA-430. The sequence continues at coordinate 11,722 of JBILGJ010000005.1, read as the reverse complement.
GTTTCCGGCGCGCCCTTGAGCGCCGCCCACCGCGCCCCGTCGGCCAGCACCACGATCCGTGTCTCGCGCCGCCGATCTTCCGTGAAGGGAAAGGCAGCAAGTTCGCGCGCGGCCTGCCCCGGCCCCGGGCCGAACAGCGCCACATCCAGCGGATCGCTGCTCTCCGCACGCGCCGCCAGACGCGCGACGTCCAGCACGCCATCAGGTTCAATACCTGCACCTGGCTCAACGTGGGCCAGCACAAGGCGCCCCTCGGTCAGCGTGCCCGTCTTGTCCGAACAGATGCAGGTCAGCCGGCCGATATTCTCGACCGCCACCGCCCGCCGCACCAGCGCCTTGCGCCGTGCCAGCCTGTAAACGCCAACACCGAGGAACATGGCCATGACCACCGGGAATTCCTCGGGAATGGCGGCGACCGCAAGTGTGACGGCGCTCAGGAAGGCGTCGAGCAATCCGTGGCCCTGCACCAGCCGAACCGCCGCCAACAGCAGGCACAGCGCGATCGCGCCCCGCAGCATCACGCCGACCAACCGCCCGGACGACTGCTGCAGCGGTGTCAGCGCATGCGGGCCCTGCAGGGCGGAATGCACGATGTCGGCATAGAGCGTATCGCGCCCGGTCGCCATCACCCGCACATGGGCTGGTCCCGTCAGCAAACGTGTTCCCGCAAGGCACCATTGCGTCATGTCCAGCGCAGGCGGCACATGCGCGCCGGCAAACGGAACCTTCCGGACCGGCCACGACTCGCCGGTCATCGCGCTTTCGTCAACCTGCGCGCTGTCGCCTTCGACCAGGATGCCATCGGCGGGGAATGGCTCACCGGCCTGAACTTCAAGCAGGTCCCCCACGACAACATCCTGCGCCGAAACCAGATGGGCCGCGCCGCCGCGGATCACGACCGCCTGCGTCGCAAGCCGGCTCGCCAGCCCCTGCGTCGAGGCCTGCGTGCGCCGGTGCAACCATGCGTCCATGCCCAGAAGCGGCACCAGCGCCAGCGCCAGCACGATGGCCTCGGCATAATCACCAAGGGCCGCAAACAGCAGGCTGACCCCGGCCAGGAACCAGATCATGGGATCCCGGAGCGTGTCTTCAAGGGTCTCCTTCCACGACGACGGCGGCACCACGAGGATATCGTTCGGACCCAGGCGCGAGAGCCGTGCCGCCGCCTCGCCCACGCTGAGCCCCTCGGTGCCGCGCGAAAGGTCGTCACGGGCCATCTCGGGAATGGGGCGAAGGCTCATGCGGGTTTCATCCTGTGGCGCGCGCAGGCGCTTTACCATGTCTGCAGCGGCCCGATGTCACCGCATGAACACCCACCTAGCATCCGCCCGTCCCCGGATGCTAGGGAGTGGCCCTGTTCATGCTCAGGCAAGACAAGGACAACAAGACCATGGCCGCCATCACGCTCAGCAAGTGGAACCTGCAACTCGGGACAGGCAAGCCATTATTCGTGATTGCCGGTCTCAACGTCCTCGAGAACATCGATCTTGCGCTGACCGTGGGACGCCAGCTGAAGGACGTCACCGGCCAGCTGGGTCTGCCCTATGTCTTCAAGGCAAGCTTCGACAAGGCAAACCGTTCCTCGATAAAGAGCTATCGCGGCCCCGGCCTCAAGGACGGCCTTGCCATGCTGGCCGAGATCAAGAAAACCCTGAACGTACCCATTGCAACCGACCTTCACGAAATCGACCAGGCCGAGCCGGTCGCCGCTGTCGCCGACATCGTGCAGATCCCGGCCTTCCTGTGCCGCCAGACCGACCTCGTCACCGCCGCCGCGCGTGCCACGCAGGCCCAGGGCGGTTGGCTCCACGTCAAGAAGGCCCAGTTCCTCGCCCCGTGGGACTGCAAGAACATCATCACCAAGGTCCGCGAGGCTGCACCCAACCTCGACATCGTGCTCTGCGAGCGTGGGACCTCATTCGGCTACAACAACCTTGTCGTCGACATGCTGGCCATCGGCGAGATGCAAAGGCTGGGCGTACCGGTGACGATCGACGCGACCCATGCGGTACAGCTGCCGGGGGCTGATCCGCGTACCAGCGGGGGCTCGACTGGCGGACGCCGTGAAGGTGTCCCCGTGATTGCGCGCGCTGCCGTTGCCGCTGGCGCTGACGGCGTCTTCCTCGAGTTCCACACCGACCCCGACAAGGCCCTGTGCGACGGCCCAAGCTGCCTGCCGCTGGACAGCGCGGCTGCCCTGCTCGCCCAACTCAAGGCCATCCGCGCCGCGGTGGCCTGAGGCATCAAATAAAAAGGCGCGCCCGTTTGGGGGGGGCGCGCCACTTCAATAAGCCAATCCGCTCAGAACCGGTAGCTGATGCCCACCTGCACGGTGTCCACCTCAAGGTCCTGCGTGATCGTCTCCGAGTAGACGGGGCTCGTGAAAGTGCTGCCAGCGCGATAGGCGGTGGCAAACTGCACGTCGTCGAAGTCAGTTCGCAGGTATTCCAGCCTGAGCGTCCAGCGCTCTGCAACCGGGATTGCGCCACCCAGACCATAGGTGAAACCGCCAACCCAATCCGACTGCACACCCTGCTTGCTGTACCCCCCGTTGCTGAGGATCTCGGCGCCGCCCGTCATGTCAGCCCAGCTGTAACCCAGAACGGCATAACCCAGCATGTTGCTGAAGCTCCACCCGATATTGGTGCGTGCAGTAACCGTGCCCTCGACTTCCACGGAATTTCCCACCGCGTACGTAAGCCCCGGCAACGTGGATGTTGCGACGGTTTGAGGTGTCGCGCGGCTGTCTTCAATATCGTTGAAGCTGTAGCCAAGCTCTGCACCAAGAACGAGGCCGCTCGGCAATTGATGATTGTAGCCGGCATGAATGCCAACACCCCAACCCGAGGGCTCAAGACCCGTGGACCAGAGGTCCGTCACGCCTGAACGAAGAGCCGCAGACTCCGAGTTCCAGCTATCGCCAAGCGCGACAGCCGAAGCGCTGTCACCAAAGCTGTAGTTGGCCTGACCGCCAATGTAGAAGCCCGTCCAATCCTGAGCCGAAGCCGTGCCAGACACCAGGGCAATCGCAAAAACAGTGATGATTCTTTTCATGTTGAACTCCCCTCTGTGGGTCCGCGACTGACTACGGATGCGCCGGGTCCGTCAAGACGCAACGCATGAAAGTGTCAGCCCATCACACTTCAGCCACTAATGAAAACCGAAGCGTGCCAGGACTTATACAAGACGGCTCTGATGAACCGCCGCTTCGATGAAGCTCGCGAACAGGGGATGCGGCTCGAACGGGCGTGACTTCAACTCCGGATGGAACTGTACGCCGATGAACCACGGGTGATCCGGCCGCTCGCAGATCTCGGGCAGCAAGCCATCCGGCGACATGCCCGTGAAGATGAAACCTGCCCGCTCAAGCTGGTCGCGATAGGCAAGGTTCACCTCATAGCGGTGGCGATGGCGCTCCTCGATCTCGTTGGTGCCATAGATCTCGGCCACCTTGCTGCCACGCTTCAGAACCGCCGGGAACTTGCCGAGGCGCATTGTGCCACCCAGGTCCCCACCCGATTGCCGCTTCTCGAGCTGGTTGCCTTGCATCCATTCCGTCATGAGGCCGACAACCATCGTCTTGCACGGACCGAACTCGGTCGATGTCGCATCCTCCAACCCCGCCAGGTTGCGCGCGGCTTCGATCACCGCCATCTGCAGCCCGAAGCAGATCCCGAAATAGGGAACCTTCCGCGTGCGCGCGAACCGTGCCGCCTCGATCTTGCCAAGCGTACCGCGCTCGCCGAACCCGCCCGGCACCAGGATGCCGTGCACGTCCTCGAGGTGCTGTATGTGCCCCGGCTGCTCGAACACCTCGGACTGGATCCACTCGACCTTCACGCGCACATTGTTGGCGATGCCGCCATGCGTCAGCGCCTCATTGAGCGACTTGTAGGCATCCTTGAGCCCCGTGTACTTGCCAACGATCGCGATCTTGACCTCGCCCTCGGGCTCCTTCACGCGCTTGACCACGGTCTGCCAGCGCTGGAGCTTTGGCGCCGCCGCATCACGGATGCCGAAAATGGCCAGCACTTCGTCGTCGAAGCCCTGCGCATGATAGGACAGCGGCGCCTCATAGATCGTCGCCACGTCCAGCGCCTGGATCACGCTCGACGCGCGCACATTGCAGAACAGCGCAATCTTGCGACGCTCCTCGGCCGAAACCTCGCGATCCGAACGGCACAGCACGATGTCGGGCTGGATGCCGATCGAGCGCAGCTCCTTGACTGAATGCTGCGTCGGCTTGGTCTTCAGCTCGCCCGAGGCCGCGATATAGGGCACCAGCGTCACATGCACATAAAGGCTGCGCTCGCGCCCCAGCTCGTTGCCCAGCTGCCGGATGGCCTCGAGGAACGGAAGGCTTTCGATGTCGCCCACCGTGCCGCCGATCTCGCACAGAACGAAGTCGACGTCGTCACTGTCGTTCAGCACGAACTGCTTGATCGCGTCGGTCACGTGCGGGATGACCTGGATCGTCGCCCCCAGATAATCGCCCCGCCGCTCGCGCGAGAGGATGTCCAGGTAGATCCGGCCGGTGGTGACACTGTCCCCCCGCGTCGACGACACGCCGGTGAAGCGTTCATAGTGCCCGAGGTCGAGGTCGGTCTCGGCCCCGTCATCGGTAACGAACACCTCGCCGTGCTGATACGGGGACATGGTACCCGGATCGACGTTGAGATAGGGGTCGAGCTTGCGAAGCCTGACCTTGTAACCACGCGCCTGCAGCAGCGCGCCGAGGGCCGCCGAGGCAATGCCTTTACCGAGGGAGGAAACCACGCCGCCGGTGATGAAGATGAACCGCGCCATGGACCCTCACAGTAAAGTTTTTATGTCGACTCGAACAATGGAATTTTGACGCGCACCGTGGAACGCGTTTCACGCGAACCACGCAAAAAGCCGCGAGAAAGGAAGCCTAATTCGTGCCGCCGCTCGCCGGAGCCGCAGGCGCGGGCTGCGCAGGCTGTGGATTGGCAGGTTGCGGAGCGTCCTGTGCAGGCGCAGCAGGAGCCGGCGCAGGCGCCGCCGGAAGGACCGGCGCGGATGCACCCGACGGTGTCGGCACAGGCGAAGGCAGGCTCGGCGCACTCGGTGCACCAGCCGGCACGTCAGGCAGGGTACCCAGCGGCTTGTCTTCCGACGTCACCGCACCCCAGGGGTTCGCCGTCCCCGAATTCTTGGCAAGAAGCGCAAGCCCCAGAGACGTCGTGATGAAGACCGTCGCCAGAACCACCGTCGTTCGCGTCAGCACGTTCGCCGTGCCACGTCCCGACATGAGCCCACCGACGCCACCGCCCGTGCCAAGTCCCAGCCCGCCGCCTTCAGAGCGCTGGAGCAGGATCACGACGATCATGGCAATGCAGACGAGGACGAGGATGGTAAGAAGAACGGCGTACATGCGTGACCTGGCATAGCGTGAGGAATGCGCCCCGGACGGTCCGGCGAAGGACCGGTGCAAGGCGCGAAAAGCGGGGGCTATGTAACCCAACCTGCGGTTTGTTGCTACCCCGCCCTGACCATGAAATGTGGTTTCGCCCGGGCCATGTCGAGGTCTCGCCCCGAAATTGACATGACGATCCGCTGGTATGGCCCGATGTGGAGGTTCCCCCGATGCCACGTTTAACCAGCCTGAAGCTTGCCGCTGCGTTGGCTCTTTCCGCAGTTGCTGCCACCGCAAGCCACGCCCGGACGGCACCCGACCTTCCCGCGGCCGCACAATTTGCCGCAGTCCGCGCAGCGACCCCGGGACCGCCCATGGTCCACGGGTCCTACACCAATGGCTGCATTGCCGGGGCACGCCAACTCGCCCCTGATTCGCCGCACTGGCAGGTCCTCAAGCCCTCCCGCAACCGCGCCTGGGGCCACCCCACGCTTGTGCGCCTCGTCGAGGACCTCGCCCGCCAGGCCTCGGCCAACGGCCATCGCGGCTTTCTCGTGGGCGACCTCGCGCAAGCCCGCGGCGGCCCCACACCGTCAGACCACAACTCGCACCAGACCGGTCTCGACGCCGATATCTGGCTGACCCCGCTGCCCGACCGTCGCCTCACGCCGCAGGAACTCGAGACCTTCACCCCGCCCTCGATGGTCGACCTCGAAGCCGTGACGGTCACCTCCGCCTTCGGCACGGCACAATACGACATGCTGCGCCGCGCGGCCGAACACCCCGACGTCGAGCGCATCTTCGTCTCGCCCCCCATCAAGCAGGCCCTGTGTGATCGCACGAACCAGGCCGACCGCGCATGGCTACGCAAGGTCAGGCCCTGGCGCGGCCACACCGCTCACATGCACGTCCGCATCGCCTGCCCCGTCGACAGCGACACGTGCAAGGACCAGGACCCCGTGCCCGAAGGCGACGGCTGCGGCACAGAATTGGCCTCATGGTTGAACGACGCTTCCTGGCGCACAACCGGCACGCGCCCCTATGTCCCCGAAAAAGGCCTCAAGCTCCGCGCCATGCCGCAGGCGTGCCGGCGATTGCTCAAGTGAAGCACAACCGCCCGTCGATTATCCGAAAAAGGGGAAGTGGCGGATGGGGTGAGATTCGAACTCACGGAGGGCGTGAACCCTCGCCGGTTTTCAAGACCGGTGCTTTAAACCACTCAGCCACCCATCCGCAGCCGCGTCGTACGCGGCCGGTGAGTTAGCACGCACCGCGGCGGGGTTCAACAGACCATGACTTGCGGGACATCCCGCCTTTTGCGCTTTTCTTGACTTCCCGCACCACTTCCTCATTCTCAAATGACAACGCCCACACAAGGAAATCGCCGATGACCGACACTCAATGGCGCGCCGGCGGATGCCACTGCGGCGCCGTGCGTTTCGAGGTCGAATGCGCCGATGCGGTCGAGGTCGAGGACTGCAACTGTTCGATCTGCCGCAAGTCCGGCTTGCTGCATCTCATCGTGCCGCGCACGCGTTTTCGGCTTCTCAAAGGGGAAGACGCGCTCGCCACCTATCGCTTCAACACGGGCGTGGCGGCGCATTACTTCTGCACGACCTGCGGCATCAAACCCTTTTACGTGCCGCGCTCGAACCCGGATGGCATCGATGTCAATGCCCGCTGCCTCGATGCGCCGCTTGAGCTCACGATCGTTCCCTTCGACGGTCGCAACTGGGAAGCAAATGCAGCCAGCCTGGCCCACAAGTCGAGGCCGTGAACAGCGCCGGCAGCGTCGCTGCGGCGGCACTATTTGCACTTCACTAACCATGAGATGAAGCAGGCAAATAACAAAAAAACTTGACGCCCCGCGAAAGCGCGCAAACGCTTGGGTCCCGCGCCTGCGTTTGCGACATCCTGACAAATTTCCGTCTTGCGCGCTGGACCAAGCTTCGCCATGCTCCGCTCCGCGAATGGCTTTGTAGACCGACGTGCATGAAGACGTGCCGCAAGTGCCTGATACCAGATTGGCTTTACTCAAAGACCTTGGTGTTGGTTCCGCGTCCCGCCGACATCTCTCCCTCACTCACAAGTCAGCCGCAGTTGGCACGCCCGCAGGTAGTCTGCGGCGCGGCCTCAGTTTTGTGAAGGAATGGACTGACTATGACGACTGGCGTGGTAAAATTCTTCAACACCTCCAAGGGTTTCGGCTTCATCGCACCCGATGGCGGCGGCAAGGATGTGTTCGTGCACATCACGGCGCTTCAGCGCTCGGGCATCCAGAGCCTCGCTGAAGGTCAGAAGGTCAGCTTCGAGACGGCGCCCGGCCGCGACGGCCGCATCTCCGCCGACCGCCTGAAGGTTCTCTCGTAAGGCCACCGGGCCTGACTGAACCACCGGCGCCGATCCCGCAACCGGGGCGGCGCCGGTTTTTTTGTGCCTTGAACCCGAAGCGTGACGCACCATGGGCAAGCCCGCGAATGTCATTGTCTTGCTGCTCGACAGCCTCAATCGCCACATGCTGGGTGCGTGGGGCGGGCACGAGTTTGCAACCCCGAACATCGACCGCCTCGCCAAGCGCGCGCTGAAATTCACGACACACTATACGGGCTCGCTGCCCTGCATGCCGGCACGCCACGACATCCTGTGCGGCGCCTGGGATTTCCTGTGGCGCCCGTGGGGTTCCGTCGAGATCTGGGAAGACGCCATCACCCATCCCCTGCGCAAGGCCGGCGTCGTCACGCAGCTCGTCTCGGATCATCCGCATCTCTTCGAGACGGGTGGCGAGAACTATCACGTCGACTTCACCGCCTGGGACTATCAGCGCGGCCACGAGGGCGACCCGTGGAAGACGCGCCCCGACCCCAGCTGGGCCGGGGCCCCGCGCTTTGGTCGCGGCCACATGCCCTATGATGCCTCGCGCGGCTGGTTCCGTGGCGAGGAAGATTTTCCCGGCCCCCGCACGATGGCCGCCGCAGCGCGCTGGCTCGACGACAATGCAGGCCACCACAAGCGCTTCATGCTGTTCGTGGATGAGTTCGACCCGCACGAGCCCTTCGACACGCCCGAGCCCTGGGCCTCGATGTATGACAAGGATTGGGAAGGCCCGCATCTCATCTGGCCACCCTATGCCAAGGGCGCACGCGCTGCGGGCATCCTGACCGGGCGACAGGCCCACCAGGTCCGCGCGCAGTATGGTGCAAAGCTCTCGATGATCGACCACTGGCTCGGCCGCGTGCTCGACGCCATCGACCGCAACGACCTCTGGAAGGACACGGCCGTCATCCTCTGCACCGACCACGGCCACTATCTGGGCGAGAAGGACATCTGGGGCAAGCCCGGCGTGCCCATCTACGACACGCTGGGTCGCATCCCGCTTCTGGTCAGCTGGCCTGGCGTCGCGCCGCGCGAGATCCCGGCCCTGACCACAAGCGTCGACATTTTCGCGACCCTCGCCGACATCTTCGATGTTTCGGTTCGCCAGCGCACGCACGGCGCCTCGCTGCGCCCGCTCATCGAAGGCACGGCAACAACCATCCGCGAATGGGCCCTGATGGGCGTGTGGGGCCGCGAGGTGCACGTCACCGATGGCCGCTGGAAATATGCGCGCGCGCCGCAGGACCGCAACGAGCCACTCGCGATGCTCTCGAACCGCTGGTCAACGATGCCAACCCACGTTCTCTCGCGCGAGCAGGAACTGCCGCTGCCAGACGAGCGCGCCATCCTCGCGCGCATGCCGGGCAGCAGCGTGCCCGTGATCAAGCAGGTCTGGGATGTCTCGAACCAGCTGCCCTTCTGGGCATGGGCGAAGTTCAGCGGCAACCACGTCTACGACACAACCAGCGACCCCGCCGAAAACGAGAACCGCGCCGGCTCACAAGACGAGAGGCGTCTGGCTGAAATGCTGTCGGCGGCGCTCCACACCGTGGAGGCACCGCCGGAACAGTTCAAGCGACTGGGGCTCTGACGCGCCGCTGGTCAGCGACCGAGCTCGGCATGCAGCTGCTGCACGAAGCCCTGCGGCAGGTTAAGCCGCTGCGCCAGCATGGCCAGATAGTTGCGCTCGCGCTCGTTGACCTGGTCGATGACGATGGCCGACGCGGTATAGAGCTGTGCGGCCACCTCAGGCGTCGACGCATGCTGCACCACGTCCTCGATGTTCAGCGGGCGCGCCATTTCGCCCAGCAGGAATGACTTCTCCTCCGACGTCAGCCCGGCCTGCTCCATCTGGCCCATGATCTTCTGGCTCTCGGCGCGGTCAACCTCGCCGTCAGCCTTCGCCGCGGCAATCATCGCGACCAGCACGGCCGATCCAAGCTGGTTTTGCTGCTGCAGCTGCTGCTGAGGCATGTCGTGCATCGGTCCGGTCATGAAACCGCCCTGGCCCTGCGCCTGCCGCTGCCCACCCTGCATGAAGTCGCCGACACCGGGCATGTTGGACAGGACACCGCCGACCGTGCCGCCGATGCCGCTGGTACGCTGGCCGGGCGGCAGCTGGCTCTGCCCTTCCTTGTGCTTCTGCCAGGCCTGGTAGGCAAGCGTGCCGACCAGCGCGAGGCCACCGATCTTCGCGACGTCACCAAGGCCCGCCTTGCGCGCGAGCGCGCCGCCAAGCACGCCGGCTGCAAGCCCGGTGGCCATGCCGCTGTTCATGAACTGGTTGAGAAGCTTTCCGGCGTCGATCGTCATGGCTCACTCCGTGATACGAAATACTCACTGGATAGATTGTGTGCCATTGACCAAGTTCAATAGGCGTCAGGCGCCAAAGCGATCGAGAATCCACGGGACAATCACATCCATGACCTTTTCCACGTCAGGGGCATCCGTCGAGCCAAACGGCGGCTCGAAATAGTGGCGCGCATTGGGAAAGTCCACATAGGTCTTGTCCTTTGCGGCAATGGCATTGAACATCGGGATCGCATCGGTCTTCGGGAAGATCTCCTGGTCCTTGCCCGCATTGATGAAAAGTGACGGCTCTGTAATCTGCGGAAGATCGTGCATCTGGTTGGCCTGTGACGACAGGCCCGACCACGTCGACAGCCACGCATGCGGCGTCGCCTGTCGCCCGAAGCCGAAGAACTTCCAGTTCATCAGGTCCGGCCGCGGCGAAAAGATCGAGCCATAGTCCCGCGCCGAAGGATCGAGGTGCTGCGCCACGTAATGCAGGTTCGCCATGGTCCGGTAGATTGTCAGCACCGGCTCGAACGCCTCGCGTCGCAGGACCTCGCGCTGGCGCGCTGGCGACAGCTTCGCAAAGTCGGGATCCTGGTGAAGCTCCTCGGCCCGGCGGTTCTCGGCGATCATGGCCCGCGCAATCGCATCGATGCGCGCCACACGCGCCAGCTGCGCCGCGCGGAAGGTTTTGACGAACGCTTCATCATAGGTGCACCAAGCCGCATCCGAGCCATCAAGCACGCGCGGGGTCACGAAGCCGTTGCGCTCGTCATACATGTCCAGCGCCGGATCTGTGAGGTGCGGGTTCGTCTCGTCGACGACCGATGGATCGATGATCTCGTTCATGATCATCCCCTCGCCCTTGTGTGACGAGATATAGATCATGCCATCCGCCGGAATCATCTCGGCCGCGTTGAGATGCGTCCGCCGCCCACCCGGTGTCGTCGCCACGCGCTTGCCTTTGCCGGCTTTCGCCTGCGCCTGGTAGAACCCGTTCAGCGCCCCACCACCTGAATTGCCCACCAGCACGACATTCTGCACGCCAAGCCGGTTCTTCAGGTACGAGATGCACGACCCGACATCGAGGATGATCTCCTCATGCACCGTGGTCACGTCGTTGTTCGGATTGCGCGTGTTGGCAGCCAGGCAAGCCACACCCGCCTCGACCAGGCGCGGGATGACATAGTGATGCGTGAAGTCCGCGCGCGGATGCATGACCACAACCGCTGTCCGCAGTTTTGGCTTGCCCCGCGGCCGCCAAAGCAAACCGCGATGCTCGCGAAAATCAGCGGCCCGCAGGATCAGCGTTTCCACGTCGCAGGCGTCCGGCTTGCGGCGCATGTTCATCGGAGCGCCACCCCAGTAGGTCTTCGAAATCAGTTGCATGGACCAGCCGCTCCCTGCTTCGGCGCCGATGATGTTTCCATGATTTACAGCGCCTTTACCAGCACACCTGACGTTCCTCGCCAGAAGCCCGCACTCGCACCCGCCACATTGCCGCAGGCATGGGCGATCGAGGCGAATTTGAAGCGCATTAGGAACTTGGTCACATGTCTGAATTTACACTCCGATCAGAACCCTTAAAGACAAGGGTTTCAAAAGCAGGCCCCGGGTTCCGACAGCCCGGATTGAAACACCAGCCCACGCCAGACAAACGGCAAAGCCCGGTCGCGA
>JBILGJ010000161.1:0-6598 GCA_044351125.1 Micropepsaceae bacterium | reverse complement strand
CCGGCGAGAAACCACCCCAGGACGCCACCCGCGCCGAGTTCCTGAACTCCGACGGCACACCCATCGCCTGGCAGGTCGACGAAAGCCACGCAGCGGAGTAGCGCAAAGCGCAGGCCCCCCTTCGTCTGCGCGCCGCCTGCGGCGCCACGCAGCCACTTCCCCCTAACGGGGGAAGAGACAAGCGAGAGCGTGTCAACCCACGCCTCTTCCCCCTTCAGGGGGAAGTCCTCGCGCCGCGCCAGCGGCGGGAGGGATGGGGGCCCCTCACCCCACCGCCAGCTCCGCCAGTTTCTCAAGCGTCTGCCGTGCGCCGGTCAGGCGCTCCTCGGGGCTGCCCCACTCGCGCATGATGACGACTTTCTGGTCGGGCCGGACTTTGGCGGTCTTGGGGTTTTGAGCCAGCCAACCAACCAGTTTGACCGGGTTCGGGAATGCGTTGTTGCGGAAGCTGATGGTCGCCCCCTTCGCGCCTGCATCGATCTTCTCGACCTGCGCGATCCGGCACAAACGCTTGATCGACACGATCTTGAGCAGCGAGCGCACCTCGGCGGGCATTGGCCCGAACCGGTCGATCATTTCGGCCGCAAAGCCGTCGATCGCCTCCTCGCTGTCCAGCGTCGAAAGACGGCGATAGAGCGCCATCCTCAAGTTCAGGTCGCTGACATAAGCCTCCGGAATGAGCACAGCCGATCCCAAATTGATCTGCGGCGACCAGGTTTCGTCCTTTTCCGGCAGCTTGCCGCGCAGGCTCGCGACCGCCTCTTCCAGCATGTCCTGATAGAGCTCGATGCCCACCTCGCGCACCTCGCCCGATTGCTCCTCGCCCAGAAGATTGCCGGCGCCGCGAATATCAAGGTCGTGGCTGGCCAGCGTGAAGCCGGCCCCCAGTGAATCGAGCGACTGCAGCACCTTGAGCCGCCGGTCCGCATTGTCGGTCAGCTTCAGGTCGGGCGGCACCGTGAAATAGGCAAACGCCCGGGCCTTCGACCGTCCAATGCGCCCGCGCAGCTGGTAGAGCTGCGCAAGCCCGAACACATGGGCGCGGTAGACGATCAGCGTATTTGCCGTTGGAATGTCGAGACCGCTCTCAACGATCGGCGTCGAGATCAGCACATCGAACTTGCCGTCATAGAACGACGACATGATGTCCTCGAGCCTCGTCGGCGCGAGCTGCCCGTTCGCCACCATGTATTTCACTTCCGGCACGGCTGTCTTCATGAACTCTTCGGCATCCGCCAGGTCCGAGATGCGCGGACAGACGAAGAAGCTCTGGCCGCCGCGATAATGCTCGCGCAGCAGCGCCTCGCGTATCGTGACAGGATCAAACGGCGTGACAAACGTGCGCACGGCAAGCCGGTCGACCGGCGGCGTTGCGATGATCGACATCTCCTTCACGCCCGAAAGCGCCAGCTGCAGCGTGCGGGGAATGGGTGTCGCCGTCAGCGTCAGCACATGCACCTCCGAGCGCAACTGCTTCAGCTTTTCCTTGTGCGCCACACCGAAATGCTGCTCCTCGTCGATGATGAGAAGCCCAAGGTCCCTGAACGCGATCGACTTCGCCAGCAGCGCATGCGTTCCCACCACGATATCGACCTTGCCATCAGCGATCGCACTCCGCGTCTCGGCAGCTTCCTTGGTCGAGACCATCCGCGACAATTGCTGGATGCGCACCGGGAACCCGGCAAAGCGGTTCACGAATGTGCGGAAATGCTGGCGCGCCAGCAGCGTCGTCGGCACGACGACAGCCACCTGCCGTCCCGTCATGGCGACGACAAAGGCCGCGCGCAGCGCCACCTCGGTCTTGCCAAAGCCGACATCGCCGCACACCAGGCGGTCCATCGGCTGGCCGCGGCCCAAATCCTCCATGACGTCGCCGATGGCCTTCTCCTGGTCCTCGGTCTCGCCATAGGGGAACCGCGCGCAGAACTCCTCGTAGACACCATGGGCGGAGTCGATGACGGGGCCCTTGCGCAACTGGCGTTCGGCAGCAACCTTGATGAGTTGCTCGGCCATGTCACGGATGCGGTTCTTGAGCTTGGCCTTGCGGCTCTGCCAGCCCGAACCGCCCAGACGATCGAGCACGGCGCCTTCATCGTCGGATCCATAGCGCGACAGAAGTTCAATGTTCTCGACCGGCAGGAAAAGCTTGCCGCCATCGTACTGGATCTCGAGGCAATCATGCGGTGCCCCGACGGCCTCGATGGTCTTGAGCCCCAGGTACCGACCGATCCCATGATCGACATGCACGACAAGATCATTCAGCGAAAGCGCCGCAGCCTCGACAATGAAGTTCACCGAACGACGCTTCTGGCCCTGTCGTCGAACAAGCCGGTCGCCAAGGATGTCCTGTTCGGACATGACGGCAAGATCTGCCGTCTCGAACCCGGCCTCAAGCCCCAGCACCACGACGGCAACTGCAGCCGGATGAAGCTTCTGCACATCGGCCCATGATGCCGCGACCGTGATCGGCGAGACGCCATGGTCGGCCAGCACGCCCCCCATGCGATCGGCGGAACCCGCCGTCCAGCATGCGACAACCACACGTTTCTTCTGTCCCACCAGGGCCTTGATGGCAGCCGCGACACTGTCGAACACGTTCTTCGACGCGGCCACGCGCTCGGGCGCAAAATCCCGCCCCTTCACGCCGCCCGCATCGGTATGGCCCGACAACTCGACAGGCTTGAAAGGCGAAATCTGCTGCGTCTGGCGGCTGCCGACGGTGTCGCGCCACTCGCCTTCGGGAAGATAAAGCAGGTCAGGCTTCAGCGGCTTGTAGGGCGAGGTCATGCCCTTGATCACGCCACGCGTTGCATCACGCGCGACAACCCGCGCATCATGATAGTCGGCAACAAGTGCAACGCGCGCAGTCACCGCCTCGTCCACCTGATGGTCCAGTGTCACGGCCGCACCCGGAGCATAATCGAAAACGGTTTCAAGCCGCTCATGGAACAGGGGCAGCCAGTGCTCCATGCCCGGATGCTTGCGCTGCGCGCTTACGGCCTCATAGAGCGGATCTTCTTCCAGCACGGCGCCAAAGGTTGCAACGTAGCCTGCGCGAAAACGCTGGACCGAGGCCCGGTCGATGGGAACCTCGTTGAACGGCGACAGCACCAGCGCGTCCACCTCGCCGACGGATGTCTGGCTCTCGGCCTCGAACCGGCGGATGGACTCGACCACGTCACCAAAGAAGTCGAGCCTGACAGGCATCGCCTCTCCGGGCGCAAACACATCCACGATGCCACCGCGCACGGCGAAATCGCCGGGCTCCACGACGGCGCCGACGCGCGAGAAACCGTTGCGGGCAAGAAATCCGAGAAGATCATCGAGGCGCAGCGAACCGCCCTTGGCCAGCCTCAGATGGGCGTCGGCAATCGCGCTGCGGGGCGGAACACGCTGCAGTGCCGCACTGACCGTGGCGATCACGACGCAAGGCCCCTTGACCCCACCGGCAAGCGCCGAAAGCGTGGCCATGCGCTCGGCCACGATTTCCGGTTTGGGCGAAACCCGGTCATACGGAAGACAATCCCACCCCGGCAGGGTCAGGACTGGCAACGAAGCGTCGAAGAACCGGATGGCTTCAGCCAGAGCCGACAGCCGCGGCTCGTCGCGGGCGATGTGAAGGTGGATCGCGCCGGCCTTTCGGGCCTTCTGCGCAATTACCAGCGCATCAAATCCCTCTGGGGCGCCGGCTAAAATCGAATATCTGTTCATAGACCCTGTTGCGGAAACGTTCGGGCGGCTGGCTGCGCTCGCAGATCCAGTCATAGAGATCCTGGTCGGGCACGCCGAGAATGGCCTCGAACTGGTCGAGCTCCGTTTCGTCCATCTGGCCGACTCGCTCGTCGGCAAAGGGTCCGAGGATGAGGTCGACCTCCTTGAAACCCCGGTGCCAAGCCTGGAATTTCAGCCGTTTCCTGCGATTTTCGGAATGTGTGTCCATGAACTTTGTATAAGCATTCTCTTGAGGGTGGGCTAGGCTTTACATATTCCTGCGCCGAAACGTCTCTGCACCCTACGGACACGAAGACCTGACGGAATGGACACGCCCGCACCCATCCCCCTTTCACGCCCGCGACCGGACGGCTCGCTGGCCCAATCCATGCAGACCCTGACCCTGCCCGACGGCCGGAAACTGGGCTTCGCCCAATACGGCCCGCGCGGTGCGCTGCCGGTGTTCTATTTTCATGGCTGGCCAGGTTCGCGCCTCGAGGCTGGCTTCTTCAACATCCAGGGCGTCCAGATGATCGGCGTGGACCGGCCCGGCTATGGCCTGTCGGATCCGCACCACAACCGGACGCTCGCAGACTTTCCCCATGACATCGAAGCCCTGGCCAATCACCTCGGCCTCGACCGCTTTGCCGTCGTCGGCATGTCGGGAGGCGGACCTTACGCCGCATCCTGCGCCCATTATTTCGGAGAGCGCCTGCACCGGGCCGCGATCATCGCGGGCCTGGGCCCGCCAGAGGCACCCGGTATGGGCACGAACCGCGTGGGCTTCCTGCTGGATCTAGGGCAGAGCCCGCTGCGTTCGACCGTGCTGATGAACGTGATGCGCACGCTGATACGCCTGCCGGCAACCGAGAAGCACTTCGAAAACATCAAGCGCCGCATGCCGCGCGCCTCGAAGGATCACGAGGCGATGACCCCGGAATTCCTCAGGATGCTCCTCGCAAGCTTCCGCGAAGGCCTGCGCTCATCGGCAAAGGGGCCTGCCTCGGATGCGCGCATCTATGGCGAGCCCTGGCATTTCGAGCTCAAGGACATTCGCGTCCCCGTATCCGTCTGGCATGGCACGCATGACGCACAGGTCCCCGTCTCGATCGGTCGCTACTACGCCGAGAACATTCCCGGCGTGCGTGCGACCTTCCCCGAGCACGAGGGCCATGTCTCCATCGTGACCAATTACCTGGAAGCCATCATCGGTGACCTGCGCGCCGGGCCATGAGACCTCAGGTCCTCTTCCCCCTCTTTGCAGACATCGCCTCGCTCCAGGGGATTGGGCCGCGCTTTGCCAAGCTGATTGGCAGGCTGGCCGGCACGCGGCTCGTGGACCTCATCTGGCACAAGCCCATCTCGCTGCATGACTGGAGCCAGCAGACCACGATCGCAACGGCACCCGAAGGCACAGCCGTCACGGTCAAGGTCCTGATCGTCGAGCACAAGCCCGGCCGCACACCACGCATGCCCTACAAGGTGGTGGCCAGCGATGACAGCGGCTTCATGGATCTCGTCTTCTTCCGGGGTCACAAGGACTATCTCCAGGCGCACCTGCCCGTGGGCCACGTCCGCCATGTAAGCGGCAAGGTCGAACGCTTTGACGGCCGCCTGCAGATGGTTCACCCCGACCGGATGCTTGACGAGGCCGCCTTCGCCACCGCGCCCTCCATCGAGCCCGTCTATGGCTCAACCGAAGGCCTGCCGCAGAAGACACTCGCGCGTGCCGTGCACCAGGCCCTCGACCGCTGCCCCGACCTGCCCGAATGGCAGGACCCGGCCTGGCTCAGGAAGCAGGGCTGGCCCGGCTTCCGCGAGGCGCTCGCGGGGCTCCATGCGCCCAAGACTGTCGCAGACCTCGAGCCGACAACCCGGGAACGCCAGCGCCTCGCCTTCGACGAACTCCTCGCGAGCCAACTCGCCCTCGGCCTCGCACGCGCCCGCATGCGCCGGCAGCAGGGCCGCAGCATCGCGGGAGACGGCGTCCTTCGGGCAAGGGCGCTCGCCGCACTCGGGTTCAAGCTCACGCCATCTCAGGAACAGGCCCTTGGCGAAATTTTCGCCGATCAGGCCTCTGCACAGCGCATGCTGCGCATGCTGCAGGGCGACGTCGGCGCAGGCAAGACGCTGGTTGCCTTCTTCGCCATGCTCAACGCCATCGAGTCCGGCGCACAGGCAGCGCTCATGGCACCAACCGAAGTACTCGCCCGCCAGCATGCACATTCGCTGCGCCCTCTTGCCGATGCCGCGGGCGTGAGCCTCGGGCTGCTCACCGGGCGCGAGCGCGGCAAGGAGCGCGATGCGCTTCTCGAGCGTCTGGCCTGCGGTGAATTGAAAATTCTGATCGGGACGCATGCCCTGATTACAGAAAGCGTCGTCTTCAACGACCTCGGTCTGGTCGTCGTGGACGAGCAACACCGCTTTGGCGTGCACCAGCGCCTCGCCCTGTCCGGCAAGGGTCAGGTTCCCGCCGACATCCTGGTGATGACCGCAACCCCAATCCCGCGCACGCTCGCCCTCACAACCTATGGCGACCTCGACATGTCGCGCTTGCGCGAGAAACCCGCAGGACGCCAACCCATCGTGACACGCATGCGGCCCCTCGCCGACATTGACGAGGTCATCGATCGCCTCAAGGGCGCCCTCGCCCAGGGGGCGCGTGCATTCTGGGTCTGTCCGCTGGTCGAAGAGAACGAGGACCTCGACCTGACGGCAGCCGAAGAGCGCTTCGACGTGCTCAACCACCATCTGCCCGGTCAGGTCCGCCTGATCCATGGACGCATGAAGCCCGCCGAGAAAGATGCTGCCATCGCCGACTTTCGTGCCGGCAAGGCGGGCGTGCTGGTTGCCACGACCGTCATCGAGGTGGGCGTCGACGTCCCCG
>JBILGJ010000160.1:0-6605 GCA_044351125.1 Micropepsaceae bacterium | reverse complement strand
TGCCGAATTTGCTGCGAACCCGGTCCATCGCATGCTCGGCGGCGTCCTTGCGGCGCGCGTCTACGTCGATCAGGTCTGCTTCGTCACATTGTTCCCCGGGTACAAGCCCCGAAAGGCCCACGCCCACAAGGCGGTAGCGGGTCCCCTTTGCTTCAGCAGCCAGGAGGCGGCGGGCTGCCTCGTAGAGGCGGTGCGCCAGCAGGGTCGGGCGCTCGAGCGTCATGCGCCGCGTGACCGTGCGGAATTGCGTGTTCTTGAGCTTCAGCGTCACGGTTGTTCCACCTGCGCCGACCGCCTTGGCTCGGGCAGAGACCCGTTCACATAGTGGCCAGAGGATTGCCTGGAGACCTTCGCGGTCGGATATGTCTTGGTCGAGAGTCGTCTCGGCAGAAATGCCCTTTGCAGGTGCGCGCGGTTCAATGCGGCGGCGATCATCGGCATTCGACAATTGCCAGATCCACGCACCGCTTGAGCCGAAGCGGGTCGAGAGGTCGCGCAGGCCACGGTTGCGTATATCGCCGATGGTGTAGATCCCTTCCCGCGCAAGCGATTGGGCAAAGGCCCGCCCGACGCCGGGGATCAGTGTAGCGGGCTTCGGCGCCAGGAAGGTGAGCGCCTCGGTCCTGCCGATGACACAGAACCCCCTGGGCTTGTCGATGTCGGAGGCAATTTTTGCCAGGAACTTGTTGTAGCTGAGACCGATGGAAACGGTGACGCCGATCTGTGTTTCGATGCGGCGGGCGAGGCGTGCAAGCGTCTGGGCCGGTGAAGACCTGTGAAGCCGCTCGGTGCCGGTCAGGTCCAGAAAGGCCTCGTCAAGGGATAGCGGTTCGACGAGGGGCGTGATCTCGAGCATCAGGTCGCGGATCTGCCGGCTCACGGCCTGGTATTTCTGCATGTCTGGCCGGATGACGATGGCGTCGGGGCACGCGGCGAGTGCCTTGAACATGGGCATTGCCGACTTCACGCCAGAGGTGCGGGCGATGTAGCAGCAGGTTGCGACAACGCCGCGACGTCCGCCTCCCACGATTACAGGCCGATCGGCGATGGCGGGGTTGTCACGCTTCTCGACCGAGGCATAGAACGCGTCACAGTCGATATGGGCAATCGAGAGGCTGGTCAGTTCATCGTGGGCCTGGAGGCGGGGGCTGCGGCAGTGCGGGCAGCGCCGGGGGGCGGGTTCCGGCAGCAATTGTGCGCAGTCCCTGCACATCGTGGCCATGGTGCCGCCTAGGCGGGGCTGATGGCCTGCCGGATCCAGTCGGCGGCCTCGGGCCATGTGTCGAGCCTCGCATGAGCGTGAGGGCTCGGGCCTATGAGCCTGGCCAGGCGCGTGTCGGCAACAAAGTGCAGGCGCCAGACATGCGGCGCGACGCTTGCGACCGATGCATGATGCGGGGGCAGGTCATCGATGAACACGACTGGTGCGCGCATGTGCTCGATCATGGGGCGCACGATGTCTCCCTTGGGCCCGCTGCCCGCAATGACCGGGTAGGCCATGCCGTGACGGCTGAGGTTTTCGGCGCGGGACTGCCGCGCGCTGGCGGGCAGGTTGGACAGGATGATGACCTGTGCGTGCTGCTGGAGAGAGGCGAGGGCCTCGGCCGCTCCGGGGACAGGGTCGAGGTGACCCGTGTCCGACGCAAAAAAGTCATCGATGAGGCGTGTTACGCGCGCGTCCTCGACGGTTTGCCCGGTCTGGCGATGGCGTACATTGCCGTGGATGCGGAACGATACGAGGTCGAGCAGAAGGTCCTGGCGGGCCAGGAAGCGCTCGAGGCCCTTGATGAACTCGACGAGCACTTCGTCGGCGTCGCAGATGATGAGCGGGCGCGCCGGATCGATGGTTGGGCTGTCTACCATGCGGTTGATCCATGTGGGTCGAGGGTGGCGAAAGCCTGAAGGAGTTGCCCCGGCTTGAGGCACTCTTCCTCGGAGAAGGCACGCGCCAGTGATTCGTCTGCAGCCAGGTGGCCCAGTGCGGCCGCGAGAATCACCTGATCGTCACTGCGGGCCTGAAGGACATCCGGATCAAGCCCGCTTGTCGTTAAGAAATTCTGTATGTCGCCGGGGCGATTGGCGAGGAAAATCAATGCCCGCTCGGCAATGTCCAGGGCAAGTTTGCGTTGCATGGCGGAGACTGTCCCAATTTGACCGACTTCGGTTGCTTTTCTCTGCCGGCTTTGCGGTAATCCGAAAAGCTTATTTAACATTGTTCAGGTGAAATATGTTTCGAAAAACTAGTCCCTTGCACCGGGGGTGCGGATGACAGGGGCAGAGGAACCAGGAATGGGGGCAGAGGCTACCCGTTCGGAGGGCATCATGGACGCGAGCACGAAAACCGTTCTCATTGTCGAGGACAACGAACTCAACATGAAGCTGTTTCATGACCTGCTTGATGCGCATGGCTACAGGACGATCCAGACCCGTGACGGTCTCGAGGCTCTTGACCTTGCGCGCAAGCACGCACCCGATCTTATCCTGATGGATATCCAGTTGCCCGAGGTGTCGGGCCTCGAAGTCACGAAGTGGCTCAAGGAAGACGGCGAACTGAAGCAGATCCCCGTCATTGCGGTGACTGCGTTCGCGATGAAGGGTGACGAGGAGAAGATCCGTCAGGGTGGCTGCGAGGACTATATCTCGAAGCCCATCTCGGTCATGCAGTTCCTGGATACCGTCCGGAAGTTCCTGCGCTAGAGAGAAAGCCCGATGACCGCGCGCGTCCTTGTTGTTGACGACATTCCCGCCAACGTGAAGCTTCTCGAAGCGCGCCTTGGTGCCGAATACTTTGAGGTGTCGACGGCAAGCTCGGGCGAGCAGGCGCTCGCAAAGATTGCCAAGGAAGCGCCGGACATCGTTCTGCTGGATGTGATGATGCCTGGCATGGACGGCTTCGAGGTCTGTCGCCGCATCAAGACCAATCCTGAGTCTGCGCACCTGCCTGTCGTGATGGTGACGGCGCTTGACCAGGTTTCCGACCGTATCCAGGGGCTTGAGGCCGGTGCCGACGACTTCCTGACCAAACCCGTCAATGATCTTGCGCTGTTCGCGCGCGTGCGCAGCCTCGTCCGGCTGAAGACCATGGTCGATGAACTGCGCTTGCGCCAGGCGACCGGCGAGAGCATGGGGCTTGGTGAGGCGGCGACGCGGTCATTCAACGAGCCGCCGGGGCGCGGGCGCATCCTCGTGGTCGAAGACCGCGAACAGAGTGTTGCGCGTGTCAGGGAAAACCTGGCGAGTGAGCATGATGTCGATTTCGTATCGCAGACCACCGAGGCTGTGGTGCGCGCGAAGGGCGGTGACTATGACCTGGTTATCGTGAGCCTGGCGCTGGACAAGCAGGATGGGTTGAGGTTCTGCGCTACGCTGCGCAGCCTTGAGGCGACACGGCAGACGCCCATCCTTGCGGTGATCGACGAGGGCGACACGAAGCGCATGGTCCGTGCCCTCGACATCGGTGTGAATGATTACCTGATGCGTCCCATCGAGCGGCACGAACTTTCCGCACGCGTGCGTACGCAACTGCGTCGTCGGCGCTATGCCGAGCGGCTGAAGCAGTCGCTGCAGCTCAGCCTCGAACTTGCCATCACCGACCAGCTCACCGGCCTGTTCAACCGGCGCTACATGTCGCGCCACCTGAGCACGCTGCTGTCGGAAGGCGCGAAGCCCGTTTCATTCCTGATGCTGGATGTCGACTTCTTCAAACAGATCAACGACACCTATGGCCATGACGTCGGCGATGAAGTGCTGAAGGAGTTCGCGAACCGGATTTCGGCAAATGTCCGGGGCATTGACCTTGCCTGCCGCTTCGGCGGCGAGGAATTCGTGGTGGTGATGCCCGATACCGACCTTAGCTTTGCCTATCTCGTGGCCGAACGCCTGCGGCAGTCGGTTGCCGATGCGCCCTTTGTGTTGAACGGTGAAGCCCGGCAGTTGCCTGTCACCATCTCCATCGGGGTGGCGGCGAGCCAAAACGGCGATACACCCGAGGTCCTGCTCAAACGTGCAGATCAGGCGCTTTACAGGGCAAAGCGTGAGGGAAGAAATCGCGTCGCGGCGGATGCCGCCTGACGGCTGATTACTTGATCTTGCCTTCGACATATTCGACGTGCTTGCGCACGACGGGGTCGTATTTGCGGACCTTGAACTTGTCGGTCATGGTGCGCGAGTTCTTCTTCGCGACGTAGAAATGGCCCGTTCCTGCCGAAGAATTCAGGCGGATCTTGATGGTTGTTGGCTTCGCCATGGCGGTCTTCCGTCAGATGTCTGGGCCGGCCCTTTGGCCGTCATTCAGGAGCCGGCAAAACTACTCATTCGCAGGGGGATGTCAACTGCCCTGGCCGGTGCGGAAGGTCGCGGCCCGCCAAGCCAAGACCGTCACAAAAATCCCGGGAATCAGCGCCAAAACCACTACGAGACCATGCGGGTTCCACAGGTCCATGGCCAGTCCGCCCAGCGAGGGGCCTGCCATTGTACCGGTGGCATAAAGGATCGCGAAGGCGGAATTGGCCGATGCGAGCTCGGATCCACGGAACCTTGCTCCAAGATGGGCAAGCCCCACGGCATAGATGGCCGAGATCACCCCACCCCAGAGCAGCACAATTCCAAGTTCCCAAGGGCCGATCCCCCGGATCAGCGGCAAAAACCCGGCGGCAGCCACGCAGGCGATGCCGCAGCCGATCAATACATGTCGCCGGTCTGTCTTGTCCGCGAGCCAGCCAATGAACGGCACGAGCAGCATGTTGCCGAGGCCCAGCGCGCCGATCAGCAGGGTCGATTCTGTCTCGGGCACGCCCTGGCGTACGGCGTAGATCGCCAGGAAGGCGGCGGCGCATGCCTCGACGGCGCCGTAGCACAAGGCGGCGGCTGCGGCGGATGGAGATGAAAAGACAAAGCTGAACATGGCGCCGGCCTTGGCGTGCTCTATGACGGGCACGAGGCGGCGCCCGACGACGAGCAGGGGGATCAGGGCGGCGAGCATTATCACCGCTCCCGCGATGAACGGGGCCCAGCCCTGGGTCCCGAGGATCTGTATGATCGCTGGTCCCAGCGCGAAGCCCGCCGAAAAGACCGCCGTGTAGATGGCGATCAGTCGTCCACGCAGTTGCTCTGGCGCGATCTGGTTGATCCAGACCTCGCTTGCGACGAAGAGGCCCTGCAGTGCGGCACTCAGGACGAAGCGGAAGAGGAACCAGAACAGCATGCTTTCCGATGCCCTGAAGCCGATAAGACTCGCGGCGGCAATCGCATAGCAGGCGACGAGGAACCGCGTGGTTCCAAACCGAGCCGCGAGCGCGGGGATGAAGGGCGTGATGAGGATCATCGAAACGGCGCCTGTCATCACGTTGGCACCGATCAGCGTTGCAGATACGCCGTTGCGTTCGAGCAGGAGCGAAAAGAGTGGCAGTGACAGCCCCATGCCCAGACCGTTGGCAAAGATGCATGCATAGACTGCGCCCAGGCTCATCCTGAGATCGCGGCGTGGCAGTTCGACCTGCGTCATGCGGGGCGGACCGGCTTGTTGCGGCGATAGCGGAAGAATGGTGTGGTGCGGGTGGCGCCCGTGTCCGTCGCGGCCAGTTCCGCAAGCACGAAACGGGTCACGTCAACCGTCTGGAATTCGCGTGCCACGTGCAGCGGGTACCAGTCGAGCGACAGAAGTTCGCCGTTCTCGCGGATGTTTCCCGAGACCTCGTCGCCATCGGCCAGAAAGAACCTGGCATGGAACCGGACTGGGGCGGATGTTGGCGTGATTGCGCGGCCCAGAAAGCGCAGCCGGTCGTGCGCGGGGGCGAGGCCTGCACGCGCAAAGTCAGACCATGCGCCCTCGCTGCTTCCCGGATGACCCATGCCGGCCAGCAGAAGGCCTGTCTCCTCGTAGGTTTCGCGTATGGCGGTGGTGGCGAGGCCCTGTGCCATGGCTGGGGTGCATCCGCCCCGGTCGCAGAGGTCGCGCATCGTTTCGGTGCTGAGCGGGGCGCTGGGTGCGATGCGGCTATCGCCCCTGTCGAGGCGGCCACCGGGGAAAACCCATGCCTCGCCAAACACCGCGCGCGCGGGCCTTCGGCCCATCAGCACGTGAAGTGCGCCGCCCATCCGGCGCGTCAGCACAAGTGAAGCTGCGTGCCTTGGCTTTACAGGCTTTTGGTCCATGCGTGCGTCGAGGCTCCTCGTTCGTCCGGTTTAGACGACGAGGCGGACCTGAAGCAATGCGGCGGGTTCCTCAGATGCAGACGCTGGCGAGCGGCGGCATGCCGTTGAACGCGACACTGGCATAGGTCGTGGTGTAGGCCCCGGTAGACAGGATCTGGACGGTGTCGCCTGCCTTCAGCGCCTTCGGGAGCTCATAGTCGGCCTTTTCGTAGAGGATATCGGCGCTGTCGCATGTTGGTCCGGCCAGGATGACGGGGGCGGTCTCGCTGCCGTCATGCGGGGTCAGGATACGGTAACGGATGGCCTCGTCCATGGTCTCTATCAGCCCATGGAACTTGCCGATATCGAGATAAACCCAACGGCGCGGATCATCGCCGCCCTTTTCGGACACGAGCACGACCTCTGCCTGGATCACGCCCGCATCGCCCACGATGTAGCGACCTGGTTCGACG
>JBILGJ010000159.1:0-6626 GCA_044351125.1 Micropepsaceae bacterium | reverse complement strand
AAAAACGTCTGACGAAAGTGTATCTTCTGTTACAGCCTCAGACAGCCCGGAGCAGTTGTCCTGGGGTGGCGCCTGTGGGCTCGTCGTGTTCGGCGATTGGCGTGCCTGCGACTGTTGTCATCACATAGCCCGTCGCCTTCTGCAGCAGGCGCTTGCCGCCGGCCGGCAGGTCGTAGGTGATGTAGGGGCGATGGAGGCGGAGGTTCGTGCGATCGATCACGTTGAGGTCGGCCTTCTGGCCCACGGCGATGCGGCCGCGGTCGGTCAGGCCCATGAAGTCGGCCGAGACCGAGGTCAGCATGGCGATGGCGCGCTCGAGGCTGAGCGCACCCTGTCCCCGCGTTGTCCAGTGCTGCAGGAAGAAGGTCGTCCAGGCGGCGTCGGCGATGGTGCCGACATGGGCGCCGCCATCGCCGAGGCCCATGTGGGCGGCCGGGTGGTGGATCATCTTGGCGATCGTGTCGAGATTGCCGGGCTGGTAGTTGAAGATGGGGAAGTAGACGAGGCCCTCGCCGTCATCCTTCAGCATGATGTCGTAGATCTCTTCCAGCACGCTGACGCCGCGGGCCTTTGCGCGGGCAAAGACCGAGTCCTCGGGCTTGGGCTCGTAGTTGGGCGGGTTGCCCAGCTCGTAGAAGCGGGCCGAGATGAATTCGAGCCCTGCCACGGTCTGGTCGATCTGGGGCGGGGCGGACTTGTCGATCTCGCTGACCTTGATGAAGGGCTCGGTCAGGATCTTGTGGCGTATCTCGGGCTTGCGCAGTTCGGCCACGAGTTCGGCGTGCGGCAGGTGGCGCAGCGCGCGATAGGTGGGCTTGGCGATGAAGATGTTCAGCGTCGTGCGCAGGCCGTTGAGGATGCCGACGCCGCGCGGGGCGACCTGCATGCGCATGTCGAGGCCCTGGGCGCGGGCCTTCTCGACGCGGCCGGCGACGCGCAGCCACTGGTCGGGATCGCCGAGGCGCTCGAGCGTCGTCAGCGTCATCGGGCGGCCGGCGGCGCGGGCCATGGCCTCCATCAGGTCGAACTCGGCGTCGAAGGCGGTGGGGCCCTTGTAGGTGTCGAAATCGTTGACCGCCGACAGCACGCGGTAGGGCAGGTCCTTCAGCACGCCAGCCAGCGCCGTCAGTTCCTCGCGCGCGGCGACGGCGGCGGGCGTGTCGCGGCCGTCCGATGTGCGGTGGCTGTCGGAGCGGCCGGTGGAGAGGCCGAAGGCGCCTGCCTTCAGTGCGTCGCGGATGATGGCCTTCATCTGCACGAGGTCGTCGGGTGTTGCGGCGCCTTGCGTCGCGGCGCGCTCGCCCATCACGTAGAGGCGTACGGGATCGTGGGGAACCTGGGTCGCCACGTTGATCGCGTGCGGGGTGGCGTCGAGCCTGTCGAGATAGTCGGCAAAGCTCTGCCATTTCCAGTCGAGGCCCTCGTAGAGCACGGTGCCCGGGATCTCCTCGACGCCTTCCATGAGCTTGACGAGGCGGTCGGCCTCGCCGGGGCGGAGCGGCGCGAAGCCTACGCCGCAATTGCCCATCATCACGCTGGTGACACCATGCCAGGACGACGGAGCGAGGCTTGCGTCCCAGACGGCCTGGCCGTCGTAGTGGGTGTGGATGTCGATGAAACCCGGGGTCACGATGGCGCCCGCGGCATCGACCGTGCGCGTGGCGGTGTCGGCGAGGCTGCCGATGGCCGCGATACGGCCGTCCTTTATGCCTATGTCGGCGCTGAACGGCGCGCTGCCCGTTCCGTCCACGACGGTTCCGCCCGTGATCTTCAGGTCGAACATGGCCCTCACCCTTCCGCTTGCATGACTGGTTGCGCCCCGAGTTTGAACCCAATCGGGTGGCAGATGCAAATTGTGCTGTTTGAGGCTCAGCCGCGCGTGAAGGCGATGGTCTCGGCGTTGCGCGTTTCGGTCGGCAGGGCCAGGTCCACGATCCGGGGGGCGACCTCTTCCGGCGTGGGAAGGGTCATCGGATCTTCGCCGGGGAAGGCCCTGGCGCGCATGATCGTGCGGACGGGGCCGGGGCTGAACAGGTTCACGCGCAGGCGCGTCGAGGCGCTTTCGTGGGCATAGGTCTTCACGAGGGCTTCGAGTGCGGCCTTGCTGGTGCTGTAGGTGCCCCAGAAGGGGCGCAGGTTCTTCACGGCGCCGGAGGTCACGAAGACCGCGCGCCCTGCATCGGATTCCTTGAGCAGCGGATCGAGGAACTGGATCAGCCGCAGGTTCGCGTTGACGTTGACGTCGATCGCCTCGATCCATTGCTTGGGATCAATCTGGTGCACGGGCGTCAGCGTGCCGAGCACACCGGCATTGCCGATGAGGATGTCGAGCTTGCGCCAGCGTCCGGCAATGGCGCCGGCCATGCGCGGGAAGGCTTCGCCGTCGCGCAGGTCCAGTGGCACGAGCGTTGCGGCACCGCCCTGGCTGCGGATCGCGTCGTCGAGCTCCTCGAGCCCCGAAACGGTGCGGGCCACGGCGATGACGTGCGCGCCTTCGCGTGCGAGTTCAAGGGCGACTGCGCGTCCGATCCCGCGCGAGGCGCCAGTTACAAGGGCAATCCTGCCGTCGAGCCTCTTCAAGGTGGTCACATCGCCAGCAGCGAGAGTTGCCCGCTGTCCAGTTCGGCGTCCCTGTCACTGAGGGTGGTCGGATATTCGCCCGTGAAGCAGGCGTCGCAATAGCGCGTGGTCTTGTCGTCGCGGCGCTTCTCGCGCAGGGCGCGGTAGAGGCCGTTGATGGTGATGAAGCCCAGCGAGTCGGCGCCGATGAAGCGGCACATCTCGGCGATGGTGTAGTTGGCGGCCAGCAGGTTCGCCTTTTCGGGCGTGTCGACGCCATAGAAGCAGGAGTCGGTCGTCGGTGGGCTTGCGATGCGCATGTGCACTTCGGTTGCGCCCGCGTCCCGGACCATCTTGATGATCTTCTTGGACGTTGTGCCGCGGACGATCGAGTCGTCCACCAGCACCACGCGGCGGCCTTCGATCTGGGCGCGGTTGGCGTTGTGCTTCAGCTTCACGCCAAGGTGGCGGATGTGGTCGGAGGGCTCGATGAAGGTGCGGCCGACATAGTGGTTGCGGATGATGCCGAGCTCGAAGGGGATGCGTGCGGCCTCGGCGAAGCCGAGGGCTGCGGGCACGCCGGAATCGGGGACAGGGACGACGAGGTCGGCCTCGACAGGTGCTTCCTTGGCCAGTTCGGCCCCAATGGCTTTGCGCACGTCGTAGACGCCCTGGCCGTCGATGATGCTGTCGGGCCTTGCGAAGTAGACATATTCGAAGATGCAGAAGCGCTGGCGCGACGGCGGGAAGGGCTGGAAGGATTCGAGGCCTGCGTCGGAGATAACGACGAGCTCGCCTGGCTTCACGTCGCGGACGAACTCGGCGCCGATGATGTCGAGGGCGCAGGTTTCCGAGGCCAGCACATAGGCACCGTCCACGCGGCCTATGACCAGCGGGCGCACACCCAGGGGATCGCGTACGCCAATCAGCTTCTTGCGGGTGAGCCCGACGAGCGAGTAGGCGCCCTCGACCTGCTTCAGGGCGTCGACGAGGCGCTCGACGATGTTGCCGGCGGTCGATGTGGCCACGAGGTGGACGATGCACTCGGAGTCGGAGGTCGAGTAGAAGATCGAGCCCTTGCGCACGAGGCGTCGGCGCAGGGCGTGGGCGTTCGTGAGGTTGCCGTTGTGGGCGATGGCGATGCCGCCCACGTCGTCGTCGCCGATCGCGACGTCGGCAAAGAAGGGCTGGATGTTCCGGTTCAGCGATCCGCCTGTCGTCGAATAGCGGTTGTGGCCAATCGCGCCATTGCCCTTGAGCCTGTCGAGTGGTCCGCCGACCGAGAACTGGTCGCCGACGAGTCCCTCGCGGCGTTCCATGTAGAAGCGTTCGCCGTCGTAGCTGACGATGCCTGAGGCTTCCTGTCCCCGGTGCTGGAGGGCGTGGAGGCCGAGGGCCACGAAGGCTGCAGCCTCGGGTTTGCCCCAGAGGCCAAAGATCCCGCACTCCTCGCGAAGCTTGTCGTCCGCAAGGGGATTGTTGGAAAGGTCAGCGCTCATCACTGTTTGTTGTGGGAGGATACCAGCTGGTCAAGGCTTCGCCGGTCTTCGTCGGCGTAACGTTGATCCTTGTCGCCGCTTTTCCCGCCACCCTCACTGGTTGCTTCGATGCGCCGGGACTTTGGCACAGGCATGGGCTTTGTGTCGCGCTCCGTCTTGGGTTTTTCGGCCGCTTTTGTTGTCACAGGGGCGGGCTTGTCCGCCACTTTTTCCGGCCCTGGCCCGACTTCGGCCTTGGCAGATTTGGCTGACTTGTCTGTGGATTTCTGACCCAGGGATTTCAGGACGTCCGCTGTGCCCTGCACAACCGGCAGGAGGCGGGCTTCCTTGAGCCATTGGGGCTGCTTCTCATCGGGGGCCAGCGACGAGAAGATGGCGAAGGCCACGCCCACGATCAGAAGGCCGCGGGCAAGGCCGAAGACGAAGCCCAGCGACTTGTCGAGCGGGCCGGCGCGCGTGCCGCGCACCACCTCGGACAGCCGAAAGCTGATAAAGGAGACCGGCACCAGCACGATGAAGAAGACGCCGACCAGAGCCACCAGGTCCGCGAGGACACCGATCTGTGGCAGCATCGCGCGGCCGAAGGGCTTGGTGATTGGCCAGACAAAGACAGAGACGAGGGCTGCGATCAGCCAGGCGCTGACCGAGAGGGTTTCCTTGAGGAAGCCCCGGTGCCACGCGATCATCCCGGAGATCAGGAGGATCCCCATGATCGCGAAATCGACGGTTTTGAGGTCTGCGTCCATCGCCGCCCACGCCTGTTCAAAACTACAGTGAACGCATTGGGTTAATGAAAGGTTTTCAGTTGCTCTATCAACGCGGCGACCGAGGGGATGGGCGTCGTTTCGATGCCCTTGGGTGGGGATATTCCCGGCGGCACGAAAGCGCGGCGGAAGCCCAGCTTCTGCGACTCCTTGAGGCGCGCCTCGGCCTGACCAACGGCGCGCACCGTTCCTGAGAGGCTGATCTCGCCAAAGAAGACGACGTCATGCGGGATCACGACGCCGAGATGGGACGAGACCAGTGCGCCGGCGGCGGCGAGGTCTGCGCCAGGTTCGCCGATGCGAAGGCCGCCAGCGACGTTGAGATAGACATCCTGAGAGGAAATGCCGATGCCGGCGCGCGCGTCGAGGACGGCGAGCACCATGGCGAGGCGCGCGGAGTCCCAGCCCACGACGGCCCGTCGCGGTGCGCCGTAGGCGGCCTGCGCGACGAGGGCCTGGATCTCGACCAGAAGAGGCCTCGTGCCCTCGACGCCGGCGAAGACGGCGGCACCGGAGGCGCGCGCCTCCTTCGGTCCGAGGAACAGGGCCGAGGGGTTCAGCACCTCGGCGAGGCCGGTCTCCATCATCTCGAAGACGCCGATCTCGTCGGTGGGGCCGAAGCGGTTCTTGACGGCGCGCAGGATGCGGAACTGATGGCCACGCTCGCCCTCGAAATAGAGAACGGCATCGACCATGTGCTCGACCACACGCGGGCCTGCGATCTGTCCGTCCTTGGTGACGTGGCCGATGAGCAGCAGCGCGGTGCCGCGGCGCTTGGCGAAGCGGATGAGCTCCTGCGAGCAGGCGCGGACCTGGCTGACGGTGCCGGGCGCGGCCTCGATGCTGTCGGCCCAGAGGGTCTGGATCGAGTCCACGACGAGGACGGCCGGCGGCTGGCCGCTTTCAAGCGTGGAGAGGATGTCGCGCAGGCTGGTTTCGGCGGCGAGGCGCACCTGCGAGTGCTCGAGCCCCAGGCGTTTCGCGCGCAGACGGGTCTGGTCGATGCCTTCCTCGCCCGAGATGTAGACCGCTGTCTTGCCCGTTTTCGCGATGGCGGTCAGCGCCTGCATGAGCAGCGTGGATTTGCCGATGCCCGGATCGCCGCCAATGAGGAGGGCCGAGCCCGGCACGAGGCCGCCGCCGCAGACGCGGTCGAATTCGGCGAGGCCCGTCATCAGGCGGGGCGGCGGTTCCGACGAGCCGGCCACGGACACGAGTTCGATGACGCGCCCGCCGCGGCCGGAGACCTTGGAGCCCGGTATCGCTGCGGCGTCCTGTTCCTCGCTGAGCGAGTTCCACGAGCCGCAGCCTTCGCACCGGCCACCCCATTTCGGGTAGCTGGCGCCACAGGACTGACAGACGAATTTGGGCGAGGGTCGGGCCATGGTCCTGGGAGACTAATGCGGGGGCGCGATTCGAACAGGGCGCAGGGGGATGAGATGGCGCCCGACCTGTGGAAAACAACGGTACGAGCGTTATAGAACAAATAGAGTACACTCTGCCGGCTGTCAAGGCCGTCCTGCAACTGCGCCCCTGAAGCCCGCCAGACTGATCCGCATCCGCTTTTCGCTGGCATCATGCAGGCGCCTGATGATGGGCGCATACTTCGCGGGGACATATTGGTGCTGCCCGCTTGCGCCACAGCCGGATGGGGCGGCGGGGCGCGTGATCATGGGGAGGGCCAGGTCCGCGGGGTATTCTGGCGCACAACTGCCGGCCGTTGGCAATGTGACAGCATCTGGGCTGACGGCGGGTCCCGGATGGTGATATGACTTGCGCTCTCCATGGGTCGCGCGAGGATTGT
>JBILGJ010000158.1:0-6627 GCA_044351125.1 Micropepsaceae bacterium | reverse complement strand
CGACGTTGAGCAGGTGCGGCGCCTGTTCAGCGACATGACCAAGGTGTTTGCCGAGTTCCCGCCGCTTGCGCTTGTGCTCATGATGATGATTGGCGTGGGTGTTGCCGAGCGTTCGGGCCTCATCGGTGCGGCGCTGAGCGGCGTTGTGCGATCGACGCCGCGGAGCCTGCTCTCGGGGGCGATCGTGTTTGCCGGCGTGAATTCGTCGCTGGCGGCGGATGCCGGTTATGTCGTGCTTGTGCCGCTGGCGGCGGCGATCTATGCGGCGTCGGGCCGCCATCCGCTCGCCGGGCTTGCGGCGGCCTTTGCCGGCGTGGCCGGCGGGTTCTCGGCGAACCTTCTGGTGACCCCGCTCGATCCGCTGCTGGCGGGCCTTACGCAAGCGGCCGCGCAGATCATCGAGCCTGCGCGCGAGGTCAAGGCGACGGCGAACTATTTCATGATGATGGCGCTTGTGCCGCTGTTCACGCTTGTGGGCTGGTGGGTGACGGATCGCATCGTCGAGCCGCGGCTTGAAGGGCATACGCCGTGGCAGATGCCGGGCGGCGCGCAGCCAACCGAGCGCACCGACCTCGAGAAGCGCCGCGAGCGGCGCGGGCTTGTGTTTGCGGGGCTTGTGGCGCTGGCGCTAAGCGTGGGCTTTGGCTGGCTGAGTTCGGGGCCGGGCATGCCCTTCCGCGGCGATGACGGCTCGTACGAGCCGCTGCTGAAGTCGCTTGTCGCGATCCTGTTCGTCTCGTTCCTGCTGTGCGGGCTTGCCTATGGCATCGCCGCGTCCACGATCAGGTCGGACAAGGATGCCGTGAAGATGATGAATGGTGCGCTCAGCGACATGGGTGGCTATATCGTGCTCGCGTTCTTTGCCGCCGTCTTCATCGCGCTGTTCAACTGGTCGAACCTGGGCGTCATCATGTCGGTCAACGGGGCGGAGTACCTGAAGGGGGCCGGGCTTGTCGGTCTGCCGCTGCTTGTCTCGATCGTGTTCGTGTCGGCGTCGATCAACATCCTGATCGGGTCGGCCTCGGCGAAGTGGGCGATTCTGGCGCCTGTGCTTGTGCCCATGCTCATGCAGCTGGGGATCAGCCCCGAGTGGACGCAGGCGGCCTATCGGCTGGGTGACTCGATGACGAACCCGATCACGCCGCTTTTGGCCTATTTCCCGCTCATCCTGATCACGGCGCAGCGTTATGTGCCGCAGGCGGGCATCGGGTCGATGGTGGCGCTGATGCTGCCCTATTCGATCTGGTTCGGCATCTCGTCGACCGCGATGTTTGCGCTCTGGTTCATGGCCGGGATCCCGCTGGGGCCAGAGGCGATTGCCGGCGTCGTGACGACGCCGGCGGGGCCGTGAGGGCTTTGTAACGCTCGCCCGGCTACTCGCCGCGAAGGATGTTGCGCCCGTAGAAGATTTCGCCGATCTCGTGATTGACGCGGCTGCGGATGAGTTTGGATTCGCGGGCCGAGAGGTCGGCCTGGCCGGCGCCGAACAGATAGGTGTCGAGGTCGAGTTCCTTCAGCCGCATCTTCGTGTGGAAGATGCTTTCCTGGTAGACGTTCACGTCCACCATGTCATAGCGGTCCTTGATGCCGCGCGAGATGAAATTCTGGATCGAGTCGATCGAGTGATCGATGAAGTGCTTCATGCCGCGTACGTTGCGCGTAAAGCCGCGCACGCGGTAGTCGAGCACCACGATGTCTGACTCGAAACTCTCGATGAGAAAGTTCAGCGCCTTGAGAGGGGAGATGCGACCGCAGGTGGACACGTCGATGTCGGCGCGGAAGGTGCTGATGCCGGCATCCGGGTGCGTCTCGGGATAGGTGTGGACGGTGATGTGGCTCTTGTCCAGGTGGCCTACGACCGACGCCTTCTTTGGTGTGCCGTGGTCGTCGTGCTCGCCCTCGGAGATGAGCATCGTGACGCTCGCGCCCTGCGGATCATAATCCTGCTTGGCAACGTTGAGGATGTGCGCGCCGATGATGCCGGCGACTTCGGTGAGGATCGCGGTCAGGCGCTTGGCGTTGTAGACCTCGTCGATGTACTCGATGTACTCGCGGTTTTCGGCCTTCGTGCGCGCGTAGCAGATGTCGTAGATGTTGAACGACAGCGACTTGGTCAGATTGTTGAACCCGTGAAGCTTGAGCTTCGGGTTGCTGGTCGGCTTTACCCTTGTCACGATTGGCTTTTCCCCTGCGTCCGGATGCATGGATACTGGATTTGGGGGCTGTGTAAAATAGCCGAAGTTGTCCAATATCGTCACAACCGCCGGGCGGGTGACCTGGTTTTGCGTTATCCGGGCGCGGCGGGCAAGGTCAGGTGCACTGTCACCGTATCTGTCATCCGAGGTTCTGCACGAACTGGCGGGTGCAGGCTTCCCATGAATGCGTGAGCGCAAAAGCGCGGCAGGCTTGCGGGTCGAGGTCGAGGCAGCGAAGGGCGGCGGCGCGCAGGTCGGTGTCGAGGGCGC
Source organism: Micropepsaceae bacterium (assembly GCA_044351125.1). Taxonomy (GTDB): domain Bacteria; phylum Pseudomonadota; class Alphaproteobacteria; order Micropepsales; family Micropepsaceae; genus SZUA-430. The sequence goes on along the minus strand of JBILGJ010000158.1, from coordinate 4,162 downwards.
CGATGTCGGGGCGGCCGGCCATGATGTCGCCGGGGCCCTGCACGGGATAGGCGGCGACGGGAAGCCCCGAGGCCAGCGCCTCGAGCACGACGAGGCCGAAAGTGTCGGTGCGCGAGGGGAAGACGAAGACGTCGCCGGCGGCGTAATAGCGGGCCAGTTCCTCGCCGAATTTCGGGCCCGCGAAGGTGACTTCTGGGTAGAGGATGCGCAGGTCCTCGAGCAGGGGGCCGTCACCCACGACGAGCTTCGAGCCGGGCAGGTCGAGGCTCAGAAAATCGCCGATGCTCTTTTCGACTGCGACGCGGCCGACATAGAGGAAGACGGGGCGCGGGAGGCCGAGCCAGGACTTGTCCTGCGGGTGGAAGCGGGTCGTGTCGACGCCGCGCGACCAGAGGCGCAGGTTGCGGAAGCCGCGGCCCTCGAGTTCCTGCCTGAGGGACTGGGTTGCGACCATCACGCCGCTGGCGGGGCCGTGGAACCAGCGCAGGCCCGCATAGGGAAGGCTGGCCGGTATGCCGAAGCGGGCGCGGATGTATTCGGGAAACCGCGTGTGGAAGGATGTCGTGAAGGGCATGCGGCGCAGCTGGCAGTTGCGGCGCACCGAGAGGCCGAGCGTGCCTTCAGTCGAGATGTGGATGCGGTCGGGGCGGAACTCGTCGATGATCTCGCCGACCCTGGGCCGCGTGAACAAAGCGAGCCTGATCTCGGGGTAGGTCGGCATGGGGACCGTGAAGAAGCCCTCGGGCGTGAGGAAGCGGACCTCGTGGCCCATGCGGACGAGTTCCTCGCCCGTCTTCTCGAGCGTGCGCACGACTCCGTTGACCTGGGGGGCCCATGCGTCGGTCGAGATCAGGATCCGCATCGAACCTCCTCTCAAGGCCCTGCCGGGCCGTCGGAATCGGCGTTGGCCTCTTGTAGCCGTGTGGGGCCCGGGGTGCATCCCTTGCTTTGCCTTCAGGCGGCGGTTGCGTGGGGATGGATGGGTAGGCTGTCGGTGGCCTGGTGGGCGCTGTTGCGCTGCAGCAATCTTGACGTAAACGGAATGTGATCAAATCTTAAGATCTCCCGTCTGTCAAAAACACAGTAAAATCAATGTTCTACATCAGATTTCGGGTTGGAGGCTGAACATTTAACGCTTGATTTATTCCTTTGGATGGCCATTATGTTGCAACGCAGTAAGGCCAGTCCTTACTCCGTAGCCCTTTTTGGGCGTTTCCTCCCTTAACTTGGGCCGCCGGGCGAAAGCCTCGCGGCCTCTTTCTTTTCAAGCGTTTGTATGAGGCCAATCGGCCCTTTTCGCGGCGCGGTTATTGCGCGGCTTCGCCGGATGGAATGGCCGGGTTCAGGAAGCGCCAGTCGATCTCGGCCAACGCGCGTATGAGCGTCGTGAAGGCGGCGGAGACCTGGCGCAGGCCGGCTGTGCGCTCGATGCGGTCCTCGTCCATGTAGAGGGCGCGGTTGATCTCGATCTGAAGCGCGTGGACGCCCGTGATGGGTCGGCCGTAATGCTCGGTGGTGTAGCCGCCGGCATAGGGATTGTTGCGCACCACGGCGAAGCCCTGCATGGCGAGCACGCGCTCGACCGTGTCGGTCAGGCGTCGTGCGCAGGCGGTGCCGAAACGGTCGCCGAGAATGATGTCGGGGCGGGCCGAGCCGATGTCCTGGTCGAGCGGGCCGCCGACCGATGGCATCGAATGGCAGTCGATCAGCACGGCGTGGCCGAAGCGCGAGCGCGTGGTGTCGATGAGGCCGCGCAGGGTCGCGTGGTAAGGCTTGTAATAGGTGTCGATGCGGGTCAGCGCTTCCTGCAGGGGAAGGCGGTGGCGATAGATCTCGGCGCCGTCGCGCACGACACGGGCGATGGTGCCGAGGCCCGCCAGCACGCGCGGGCTGCGCGTGTTCACGTGCGAGGGCAGCGGCTCGCTGAACATGGCCGGATCGAGTTCATAGGCCTCGCGGTTCGGATCGACGAAGGCGCGCGGGAAATGGGCCTTGAGCAGGGGCGCGCCATACGCTGGCGCGGCGGCGAAGATCTCGTCGACGAAGCTGTCCTCGGAGCGGCGGATGGCGGTGCCGTCGAGCCTGGTCGCCTGGAGGAAGGCCTTGGGGTAGATGCGGCCGGAATGGGGCGAGGCAAAGACGAAAGGCATCGTCTGCCCGGCGGGTGCGAGCACCTCGAAGGGCGGGTCGATGGCGGGCGTCCGGCGGTCGCTTCCGATTCTCAACGCGATTTAACCTTGGTTACGGAGACCGAGTGGACCATTGACTCTGCGCGGTTTCAAGCCCTTCGCTGCAGATGCGTCCCCTGAAAAACGAGGGAAAACCGTCCGGCTGCTTTGCGAAAGCTGCGTTTCGGCCTTAGACTGAGCCGTCTTTCCGGGATTCCGGGGGCGCGCTGGGGCGGCCCAAAGGGAGACAGGGTCTTGCGGCATGGATGTTGCGACCCGGTAGACAAGCCGACTGCAGGGTAACTGGTTAACGGGGGCAAGGATCACGATGGCAAGAATCCTACTGGCTGAAGATGACGAGTCGATGCGCCGTTTCCTGTCCTCCGCGCTGGAGAAGGCGGGCCATGAGGTCCAGTCCTTTTCCCAGGGCGACGAGGCCTTTGACTGCCTGACCACGGGCAGCAGTTTCGATCTCCTTTTGACCGACATCGTGATGCCGGTCATGGACGGGATCGAGCTGGCCCGGAAGGCGGCGGAAGTCGCGCCGGGCATGAAGATCATGTTCATCACGGGCTTTGCGGCGGTGGCGCTGAACCCCAAGTCGAACGCGCCGCGGGAGGCCAAGGTCCTCTCCAAGCCGTTCCACCTGCGCGACCTTGTCAGCGAGGTCGAGCGCTTCATGGCCGCGGCCTGAAGGCGCCTGTAATCGCGGGCTTGTAATCGCGGGCAGGCGCCGCTATACGGATCGCCTTCTCGCGGGGCCCCTTGGGGTTCCCGGCATGGATTAGGGCGCGTAGCTCAGCGGGAGAGCACTACGTTGACATCGTAGGGGTCACAAGTTCGATCCTTGTCGCGCCCACCATTCCTTTTTCACCTGACGGCTTGTTACTGGCGCCTCGGCAGGAAGATCACGTTGCGGTTGGCGACCTGGCGGACCGTGTCGACGACTTCGATGGTCTTGTTCGAGAAGTCGACGATGGCATAGCCGTGGGCCTTCATGAGGCTTTCGATGGCGGTGGCCTCGGGGGTGTTCTTGTCGTTGATCTCGACCATGAGGACCGGGCGATCGCGCTCGATGATGCGGGCGGCTCCCTGAAGCACGTCGAGTTCGGTGCCCTCGACGTCGACCTTGATGAAGCCCACGCTTGCGAGGTTCTCGTCATCGAGGCGCACGGCCTCGACCTTGTATTCGCGCGTGGCATAGGCCTCGTTGGCCTTGAGCGAGCCGATATTGGGCTGCTCCTCGCCGCCGGCCGAGGTGGGCACGAAGAAGGTGAGGGTGCCGCCGCGGTTGCTGACCGCCTTGTGGCGCAGGTCAACCGTGGGGCCGCAGGCCTGGGCCAGGCGCGCGGCGAGGTTCGGGTTGGCCTCGTAGGCGACGACACGTTCCGACAGCTCGGCCAGGATATAGGTCAGCGCGCCCTTGTTGGCGCCCACGTCGACCGAGAGCCGGCGCGGCACGATGAAGGGCAGCAGTGGCACCTCGATCTCGCCCCGGTCGAGCGAGGCCGCACGCCGCTTGACGCGCTGGGCCCGCCACCACAGGCGAATTCTCTGATAGAGCGAACGAACCATGCGGATGATGTGCCCCGTTTCCCCGGGGACCCGCGCCTTTATCGAACAGCCTGCCCCGCCTCGAGGGCCTTCTTGCCCCGTCCCGCGCGGTTCTGCAACTGGTCCGACCGGACCGCGCCCTGTAACACGTGCAACTTTGTTTCATGTGTTACTGGCGGATTTCAGCCGAAAATCAGGCCTGCGAGATACACTTTCGTCGGATGTTTTGCGAAAGCGGCCTTCGGGTGAGTGGTTTTCCTCCTCTGGTTTTGGGGTGGGAGCGATGGCCGCGGGCGACCGTGCGCCGGGCCACTTGAACAAATAGCGAACATTTGTGCCGCCGGAAAGGGGGCAGGATGTCGCGCCGCTGCCGTGGCCCACGGGTGCCCTTGTCGGGTAAGGTCGGCGCCATGACAGGGACCTGCCCGTTCTGTGCGCCC
>JBILGJ010000004.1:0-19321 GCA_044351125.1 Micropepsaceae bacterium | reverse complement strand
AAGGCGATCGAGGATGGCGATCTGCGGCCCGAGCAGGTGAAGCTGATTGCGACGAAGCTCGGTGTGTCGGAAGAGGAAGTGGTATCGATGAACCGCCGCCTTGCGGCGCCCGACCACTCGCTCAATGCACCGATGCGCGCGGACTCGGAAGGCGAGTGGCAGGATTGGCTTGTCGACGACTCGCCGAACCAGGAAACGCTGCTGGCCGAGCGCGAGCAGAAGGATGATCGCAGCGAGCTTCTTGTCGACGGCATGAAGGCGCTGAACGATCGCGAACGGCGCATCCTGACGGCGCGCCGCCTGCAAGACGAGCCGGCGACGCTCGAGGACCTATCAAGGGAATACGGCATCAGCCGCGAGCGCGTACGCCAAATCGAGGTGCGGGCATTCGAGAAGCTGCAGACGGCCATCCGCGATGCGGCGAAGGCCAAGCGCGTGGGGGGCGGGGCTGAAGCGCCCGCAGCGCTGCCGGCGCGGTAAGCGGGTTACACTGCGAAATGCCAAGACGGCCGGGGTGTAAGCCTCGGCCGTTTTCTATTGTCGCTGTGAAGCGAGTGCTGGGTGGCCGGGTCAAGCCCGGCCATGACGGGCAATCCAAATTCATTTGATCGTGATGGCAGGCTGTGCTGGCGGGTCAAGCCCGGCCATGACGAATTCTATGCAGCGAAGGGGTCGCGGACGAGGATGGTGTCGTCGCGTTCCGGGCTGGTTGAGACGCTGGCCACGGGAGCGCCGATGAGTTCTTCGACGCGGCGGACGTACTTGATGGCGGCGGCAGGGAGATCTGCCCAGCGGCGGGCGCCTTGGGTGGATTCGCTCCAGCCCTCCATGGTTTCGTAGACCGGCTTGACGCGGCGCTGGGCGTCGGCGGCGGCGGGCAGGTGATCGATGCGCTTGCCGTCGAGTTCATAGGCGACGACCACCTTGATCTCCTTCAGGCCGTCGAGCACGTCGAGCTTGGTGAAGGCGATGCCATCGATGCCGCCGGTTATCACTGTCTGGCGCACGAGCACGGCGTCGAACCAGCCGCAGCGGCGCTTGCGACCCGTGACCGTGCCGAATTCGTGGCCCCTCTGGCCGAGGCGTTCCCCGATCTCATCGGTCAGTTCGGCCGGGAAGGGGCCTTCGCCCACGCGCGTGGTGTAGGCCTTGGCGATGCCGAGCACATAGGTAATCGCGCGTGGCGCGATGCCGGCGCCTGCGGCGGCCTGACCGGCCACCGTGTTTGACGAGGTCACGTAAGGGTAGGTGCCGTGATCGATGTCCAGCAACGCGCCCTGTGCGCCCTCGAAGAGAATGCGGTCGCCGCGCATGCGCAGATCATGCAGTTTCTTCCAGACGGGGGCCAGGAAGGGGACGATCTTCGGCGCAATCTCGGTGAGTTGAGCCACGAGCGCTGCGGCGTCGATCTCGGGCTGGCCGTGTCCGCGTCGCAGGGCGTTGTGGTGAGCAAGCAGGTTGTCGACCTTGGCGGGCAATGAGCCGGTATCTGCAAGATCGATTGCGCGCAGGGCGCGCCTGCCTACCTTGTCCTCGTAGGCCGGGCCGATGCCACGCTTGGTGGTTCCGATGCGTGTCCCCGAATTCGAATTTTCCCGCAAGGTGTCGAGTTCGCCGTGCAGTGGCAGGATGAGTGGTGCGTTCTCGGCGACGAGCAGGTTTGCCGGCGTGATGTTCAGGCCCTGTTCGGTCATCCGGCCGATCTCGGCGATCAGGGCCCATGGGTCGACCACGACGCCGTTGCCGATGACCGAAAGCTTGCCTTCACGGGCTATGCCTGATGGCAGAAGCGAGAACTTGTAGGTTTTGCCGTTGATCACCAGTGTGTGGCCCGCGTTGTGGCCGCCCTGGAAGCGGACGACCACGCTTGCACGCTCGCAGAGCCAGTCGACGATCTTGCCCTTGCCTTCGTCGCCCCATTGGGCGCCAATTACCGCAACGCCTGCCATCAGAACACCAAAGCCTTTGCCTGCTTGACCACGGGAAGGGCGCGGAGTGCCGCCAGCACGGTTTCGGGAACGGGGCCGTCGACCTCGACGAGGGCTATGGCATCGCCGCCCGGACCTGTGCGCCCGAGGTTGAAGGATGCGATATTGACCTGCGCGTCGCCGAGCAGCGTGCCAAGGCGTCCGATGAAGCCTGGCTTGTCCTCGTTGGTCACGTAGAGCATGTGCGGCGTGAAGTGCGACTCCATGTCGATGCCCTTGATCTGGATGAGGCGCGGGACGCCATTCGAGAACACGGTGCCTGCCACGTCGCGCGTCTGGCGTTCGGTTCTCACCTTCAGCATGAGATAACCTTCGTAGGCGCCCGACTGGGTGCGACGGACTTCGCTGACCTGGATGCCACGTTCCTTTGCGACGATGGGTGCGTTGACCATGTTGACGTCGGAGAGATTGGGCTTCAGCAGACCGGCGAGTGCGGCCTGCGTAAGCGCGCGCGTGTTGAGGTCGGCGACGTTGCCTTCGAAGATGATCTCGGCTGACTTGATGCTGGTTTCCGTCAACTGGCCCGCGAAGGCGCCCAGCTTCTCGGCGAGCGCAATCCAAGGCTTCATGATTGCTGCCTGGTCGGCCGTGATCGAGGGCATGTTGATGGCGTTGGTGATGGCGCCTGTCAGCAGGTAGTCCGACATCTGCTCGGCGACCTGCAGGGCCACGTTTTCCTGGGCTTCCGTCGTGGACGCGCCCAGATGCGGCGTGACCACGACCTTGTCGGACCCGAAGAGGGCGTTCTCCTTCGCGGGTTCGACCTCGAACACATCGAGGGCGGCTCCGGCAACATGGCCGCGGTCGAGGGCTGCCTTCAGCGCGGCTTCATCAATCAGGCCGCCGCGGGCGCAGTTGATGATGCGCACGCCTTTCTTCGCCTTCGACAGCGCCCGCGTGTCGAGGATGTTGCGTGTCTTCTCGGTCAACGGGGTGTGCAGCGTGATGAAGTCGGCCCGCGCCAGCAGTTCGTCCAGCTCTACCTTGTCGACGCCTAGGGTCTCGGCGCGCTCGGGGCTGAGGTAGGGGTCGAAGGCTGCCACCTTCATGCGCAGGCCCTTGGCGCGCTCGGCAACGATCGAGCCGATGTTGCCACAGCCGATGATGCCGAGCGTCTTGCCGGTCAGCTCGACTCCCATGAAGCGGTTCTTTTCCCACTTGCCGGCGTGCGTCGAGGCGTTTGCAGCCGGTATCTCGCGGGCGAGGGCGAACATCAGCGCGATGGCATGTTCGGCCGTGGTAATGGAATTGCCGTGGGGCGTGTTCATCACGATAACGCCGCGTCCCGTGGCTGCCGGGATGTCGACATTGTCAACGCCGATGCCCGCGCGGCCAACGACCTTCAGGTTCGTTGCGGCAGCGAGAAGGTCTGCGGTGACCTTGGTCGCCGAACGGATGGCGAGGCCGTCATAGCGGCCGATGATGGACTTCAGCTCGTCTTTCGAGAGGCCGATCTTCACGTCGACCTCGACGCCCCGGTCCCTGAAAATCTGGACGGCGGCGGGGGACAACTGGTCGGAGATCAGTACTGTGGGCATGGGTGGTGTTCCTGAGGAGAGTGGGGATGGGTCCCGGCACCCGGGCTTCGCCCTCGGCCGGGATGACGCGTCTTGTTGTGATCAGGCGGCCTTGACCTGCGACCATGCCCAGTCGAGCCATGGCGTGAGGGCCTTCATGTCGCTGTTCTCGACGGTGGCTCCCGCCCAGATGCGCAGGCCTGGCGGTGCGTCGCGGTAGGCGCCGATGTCGAACGCCACGCCTTCCTTCTCGAGCAGATCGGCAATCTTCTTGGCGGCTGCTGCCTGGCCGTCAGCGTCCTTCGCTGTAAACCAGGGATCGGTGATCTTCAGGCAAACCGACGTGTTTGACCGCGTTGCGGGACTTGCCGCGAGGTAGTCGCACCAGCCTGATGCCTTCATCCACCGGTCGATCACGTGCAGGTTCTCGTCGGCGCGCGCCATCAGGGTCTTCATGCCGCCAATGGAGTCGGCCCAGGCGAGTGCGTCGAGGTAATCCTCCACGCAGAGCATGGATGGCGTGTTGATCGTTTCGCCCTTGAAGATTCCTTCGATCAACTTGCCATCCTTGGTCATGCGGAAGATCTTGGGGATCGGCCAGGCCGGCTTATAGCTTTCCAGGCGGGCGACGGCGCGCGGTGACAGGATGAGAATTCCGTGTGCACCTTCGCCGCCCAGTGCCTTCTGCCAGGAGAATGTGACGACGTCGAGCTTTGGCCAAGGCAGGTCCTGGGCGAAGGCGGCAGAGGTGGCGTCGCAGATTGTGAGGCCCTCGCGCGTGTCCGCTATCCAGTCGCCGTTCGGCACCCGAACGCCTGATGTCGTGCCGTTCCAGGTGAACACGATGTCGTGAGAGGGGTTCACCTGCGCAAGATCGGGCAGCGCGCCATAGGCTGCCTTGGTCACTTTCGCATCGGGCAGCTTGAGCTGCTTGACGATATCGGTGGCCCATTCCTGGCCAAAGCTTTCCCATACCAGCACATCGACCGGGCGCGGGCCGAGCATCGACCAAAGGCACATTTCGACTGCGCCGGTGTCCGAGGCAGGGACTATGCCGATGCGGTAGTCGGCGGGGACGCCAAGGATGCGCCGTGTCTCGGTGATGGCGCGTTCGAGGCGCGCCTTGCCAAGCTTGGAGCGATGGGATCTTCCAAGGCTTTCCGTGGGGAGGTTCTGTGCGGACCAACCCGGGCGCTTTGCGCAGGGGCCAGAAGAAAAGTGCGGCCGTTGCGGCCGGAGGGCAGGCTTCGCTGTCATAGTCCATTCCTTCCAGAATGATCGCGTCCCGTTGGGGGGACGTGTCCCACCTGCTTTTTGGCGCGATTCCGACCCCGGGGTCAAATGTTTTTCGCATCTGCGGCATGAATTCGCCTGCAAGATGAACCGCAGACAACATGGTTGAGTGTGATCAATGTCGCCTAGTTAAAACGCGTGCACCATTTAAATTGTTTTCGTCAGCCGGGCGTGGTGCACGGTTGGAACACAAAGAAGATGGAGAGGGACATGCGCTTGAAGGCGCTTATCATTGCAGCGATTGCAGCACTGTCCGTCAGTCCGGCCATGGCGGCTGGCTACGGCGAATTCACTGGTGACTGGCGAAACGAGGATGGCAGCACGTCGAGCATCACCCGCGTACGTGTGACGCCTGCCGGCGGTGGACTGAACGTTCGCGTCTGGGGGCAGTGCACGCCCTCCGACTGCGACTGGGGCGCAGAGCAGGCCATTGCCTATTCCCCTAGCCCGGGGCAGAACCCCGTTGTTCGCGCGACGGACCTGACCGTGGCATTCAATCCCGGTTTCGCGCAGACCATCCTGCACCTGAAAGATCTTCCCGGTGACAGGCTGCAATACACCCTGTTTACGCGTTTCACGGACGGGTCGGGCCGCAATCCCTACACGACCAGCGGTACGCTGCGGAAGCACTTCGGTGGCTGGCCGGGCTGGCCTCCGGGCGGTGGCTTCCCGTGGCCTCCGGGTGGTGGTCCCGGTGGTCCCGGTGGTCCTGGTGGACCGGGCGGACCCGGCGGACCCGGCGGACCCGGCGGACCGGGTGGTGACCTTGGCTTTGCCGAGGACTGCATCAACTTCAACTGGAGCAACGTGCAGGCGTCGTTCGTGGGCGGAGAGTGGAAGGTCGTCGACGGATCGATGTGGATGCTGTCGTTCGGTCCGCGGATGATTGAGGCGCAGAAGGCTGCCAACATCATCCGCAGCTATCGCTTCACACAACAGTGCTTCGTCGGTCGTCCGAATGCGGCGATGGCGTACTGGAAGCGCGGCAGCGGCGTTCCCTCCGGCAACATGCCTGGGCAGGACTGCGTGACGAACAATCCTGACACGACGCAGGCCGCGCGCATTGGTGGCCGCTGGAAAGTGGTCGATGGCAGCCACTGGATGCTCGACACCGGCAGCAACGAAGCGGATGCCCGCCGTGCCGTGGACATCATCCGGCACTATCGCCTGAGCAGGCAGTGCTTCGTGGGTCGTCCCAATGCCAGCATGACCTACTGGCTGTCCCAGTAAGGGCCGATCCCGGCTTGAAAATGAAACCGCCCACCTGCAAAGGTGGGCGGTTTTTCTTTGGCGATGAAGTCTTGCGCCCGATCAGAAGGGAAGAATGTCGCGCTCGCGCGTGTAGCTGAGGTAGCCGATGTTCACGCCTGTGCGGAATCCCACGCCCGCACGGATCGGGGCGAGCGAGACGCGCCCGGAGCGCTGGTAGTTCACGCCGAGGCCGCCCACGAAATAGGCGCTGCCCTCAACGCCCGGGAAGCGCTGGTAGATCTCTTCCTGGCGTCGGATCTGGTAGACAAGGGTGAAGCACTTGGAGGCATTGCCGCCGACGTCGAAGCCGATCGAGGGGCCTTGCCAGTAGACACGCTGGTTCTTGAAGTTCTTACGGTACATCATGCCCTTGCCGTAGCGCAGGCCCACGCCAATGGCGCCGGAGCCTTCATCGCCGGTGATGTAGGCATTGGGTCGCCCGAGATCGGCGAAGACGTGTTCCACGATTTCAGCTGCGGTCTTTGCTGCGACGCCGAAGAACCCGGCAACCTTGTTGACGATCTCGTTCTTTGAGTAGGTATCGTCGGCGAAGGCCGGCTCGTTCAGGAGGGCCATGGCGGCGGCCAGCGAAATGGCGCCATTGGTGCCCGTCCTGAGGATCTGGCGGCGGTTCAGCTTGCTGTCTGACATCGATTTGTCCCTTTCAAGTCCTTCAACACCCCATGCCAAAGGCCATATGCCATAAGGGGCCGGTCAATCAAGGCCAAGTGGCGTGACCTTGGCTATGATGGCGCGCGAATCGTGGTGCTTTTCCGCCATGCATTGTGTCTGCAACCGAGGGGTGAGCGATGTTTGAGGATTTTGGTAGCGCGTTTGTCACGTTTTTCTTTCTGGCGGCGATTGTCCTTGTGTTTCGCGCCATCAAGTTCGTGCCGCAGGGCTTCGAGTGGACGGTGGAACGTTTCGGGCGCTACACGCGCACGCTGAAGCCTGGCCTCGGGCTGATCAATCCACTGGTCGATCGCATCGGGCGCAAGATGTCTATGATGGAGACAGTCCTTGATATTCCGAGCCAGGACGTCATCACGAAGGACAACGCCCAGGTCACGGCTGACGCCATTGCCTTCATCCAGGTCGTCGATGCGGCCCGTGCGGCCTATGAGGTGGAGGACCTGAAGCGTGCCATTGCCAATCTGGCGCTGACCAATGTTCGCACAGTGATCGGCTCGATGGATCTGGACGAGGTGCTGTCGAAGCGCGATGACATCAACTCGCGGCTTCTTCGGGTCATCGACACCGCGACGCAGCCCTGGGGCGTGAAGGCGACCCGCATCGAGATCAAGGACCTTTCGCCTCCCAGCGACATCACTGAATCGATGGCGCGGCAGATGAAGGCCGAGCGTGAGCGGCGCGCTGAAGTGCTGACCGCGGACGGCCAGAAGCAGGCGGCGGTGCTGCGTGCCGAGGGCAGCAAGCAGTCGGCCATCCTCGAGGCTGAGGGGCGGCGCGAGGCTGCCTATCGTGATGCCGAGGCGCGCGAGCGAGCGGCTGAAGCCGAAGCCAAGGCGACGGCCATGGTGTCCGAGGCCATTGCGCGTGGCGATGTGCAGGCGATCAATTACTTCCTTGGGCTCAAGTATATCGAAGCATTCAAGGAGCTTGCGTCATCGAACAACCAGAAATTCGTCCTTATGCCGATGGAGTCGGCCGGTATACTGGGGTCCATTGCGGGCATTGGCGAGATCGCAAGGCTTGCCTCGGAGAAGGCCGGGAGTGCGCCCCCGCGGGCGCCTGGTTCTGTACCAACGGTGCGCTGACGTGCGGTAATTTGGGACTTGTCAGAGGAGGGTGAGATGGAAGCGTTCTTGCACGGCTTGATCGACGTCGGGCCTTATCATTGGCTGGCGCTGGCGGCATTGCTGATTGCGATCGAAATGGTGATGCCGACGCAGTACCTGATGTGGCCGGCGCTGGCGGCTGCTTTTGTCGGTCTCATCGGATTTGTCGTCGATATCTCCGTCGTTGGCGAAGTCACGGTCTTTTCCGTACTTGCTGTTGGCCTGACCGTTGTGTCGCAACGTTTGTTTCCGCCTGCGAAGGGGGATGCGGCGCAAGGGCTCAACCAGCGAATGGATCAGCTTGTTGGCCAAACGGCGATTGTTGCGACTGATTTCCAGGGTGGTTCGGGAGGGGTCATGCTGGGAGACACGCGCTGGGCTGCGCGCTCGGTTGACGGCAGCGATCTCAGAGAGGGTACCCGTGTCAGCGTAGCCTATGCCGAGAGCACGCTGCTTGTCGTGCGGCCGGTCAGCGCCCCCATGCAATGAAGTTCGGGTTGCGGAAGCCTGTGTCGCGCTTGCCGTAGAGCAGCGGGGTTGTCTCGTCATCGAGCGTCACGCGTCCGCCCGCGGCCAGCAGCACGGCGTGGCCGGCGGCCGTGTCCCATTCCATTGTCGGTCCCATCCGGGGATAGAGATCGGCTTCGCCTGCCGCGAGCAGGCAGAATTTCAGCGATGATCCGGCCGACACGATGTCGCGAACCCCGTGACGTGCGAGGAAGCGGTCTGTGTCGGGGTCCCGGTGCGAGCGGCTTGCAACGGCGCGCAACGCGCCTGTGCGGGGGGCACGCGAACGGATTGGCCGCGCACCGTCCGCGCCGCCTGATTGCTCGAAGGCTGCTCCTTCCCACCCAAAAAACATGCGCCCGATGGCTGGTGCGCATACGGTTCCCGCCACGGGCCTGCCGCCTTCGATGAGGGCGATGTTCACGGTGAACTCGCCGTTTTTGTCCAGGAATTCCCGCGTGCCGTCGAGTGGGTCGACCAGAAAGAATGTGCCCGAGGACAGATCAGGCAGTCGGCCGGCTGCGGCGCTTTCCTCGGCCAGGACGGGAATGGCTGGTGCGATTTCCCGCAGGTGGCGAAGAATGAATTCCTCGGCTTCCTCGTCTGCGGCGGTGACCGGGGACTGGTCTGCCTTTGTGCGGGCTGCAACCGGGCCTGCATAGTGCCGCATGATGATGCTTCCGGCCTCGCGCGCTACGTGCAGGAGCCTGCCGACCAGTTCCTCGGGTGTCACGGGCCTTGATGTTCCTTGTGGATGGAGCGACTTAAGCGTTTCTTAAGTCAACTCTGGCTGGTTAGCCTGATGTTACATCTTCGCGAACCATACATTTCATCGGCTTCCGGGACAAATCCGGACCCGGGCAGCAAAAGTCAGCAAACTATGGACGAACTCGACCTGGGCGCGCTTCTTGTTTCCCGCGTGTGCCACGACCTCATCAGCCCCGTCGCTGCCATCTCCAACGGGTTGGAGATCCTTGCCGACGAAGAGGATGCCACGATGAAGGCGCATGCCATGCGCCTGATCGAGCACAGTGTTGGGCAGGCCAAGGCCCGCCTGCTGTTTGCGCGCCTCGCCTTCGGCGCCATGGGCTCGGCGGGCACGGAGATCGACTTGCGGGAAGTGGGGCAGGTTGCGGCTGATTTCTTTCGTACAGGAAAGGCCCGACTGGACTGGCAGATGCCTGCCATCGCGATCGACAAGGAAATCATTCGCGTGATCCTGAACCTCACAGCGCTGGGCGCGGACTGCATTCCGCGTGGCGGCTCGCTGACGGTCAAGGGTGAGCAGTCGCGGCAGGGCTTCCGGGCCACCATTACCGCAAAGGGCCTGAAAGCCAGTCTGGCGCCCGATATCCGCGAAGGGCTTGCGCTCGAGTTGCCGCAGGAGGATCTCACCGGTCGAACCATCGCTCCGTTCGTCACGGCCCTGCTTGCGCGCAAGATCGGTGGCGTCATCAAGTACGGCGTGGTTGACGACACTGTCACGTTCGAGGCCGATTTCGTCCGACCTTCGGCGATCTAAATCCCACGAAGCGCATCGTTTCTCAATGCCGCGACTGTCAGGTCGTGCGGTGGGTGTGCATGCGCGCAGGAAGCGGCGTTCCATCCTCAGAGATTGTTAAGGAAACCGATGTAACGATTGCCGTGCCGGGGAATCAGTTCCCCCTTTCTTACCTGTCGTGTTTCTGCCGGGTGTTCCATGGATGAGCTTCTTAGAGACTTTCTGACCGAGTCGGGCGAGAGCCTAACCGTCATCGACGGTGAAATGGTGAAACTTGAGGCAGACCCCAATAACAGGGATGTGCTGCAGAAAATTTTCCGCCTGGTCCACACGATCAAGGGGACCTGTGGCTTCATTGGCCTGCCTCGGCTTGAGCGCGTGGCGCATGCCGCCGAAAACGTCCTTGGAAAATTCCGCGATGGCGTTATCCCGGTTACGCCCGGAGCCGTTACGCTAATCTTTGAATCGCTTGATTGCATCAAGGAGATCCTTTCCGGCATCGAGCAGACGGAGAGCGAGCCGCAGGGCGAGGATGCCATGCTGATCGAGAGGCTTGGTATCCTTGCTGACAGCGATCAGCAGGGCGGGGAAGTTGCCCCTGTCTCCGATGTCCCCGTAGCCGTTGACGTTTCGCCCGCCCCAGAGGTGCTGACGGCTGCGCCCGTAGCGGTCAGCGCGGTCATGCCGGCTGCGCCGACCCCAGACGCGCCTTCTGCCGAGACGGCAGCTCCGGTATCGGCCAAGGCCGGTGAAGCTTCGCTTGCCAACCAGTCAATCCGCGTCAATGTTGATGTGATTGAGCAGCTGATCGTGATGGTCAGCGAGCTTGTGCTGACGCGTAACCAATTGCTGGAAATGGTTCGTCACACCAATGACAGCGAGTTCAAAGTTCCGCTGCAGCGGCTCTCCAATGTAACTGCCGAGCTGCAGGAAAGCGTGATGAAGACGCGCATGCAGCCCATCGGGAATGCCTGGGCCAAGCTTCCGCGTATCGTGCGAGACCTTGGCAACGAGCTTGGCAAGAAGATCGATCTGCAGATGCAGGGTGCGGAGACCGAGCTTGACCGCCAGGTGCTCGAGCTCATCAAGGATCCGCTGACGCATATGGTCAGAAATTCTGCTGACCATGGGCTGGAGACGCCTGCAGACCGCAAGGCCGCCGGCAAGCCGGAGCAGGGCACAATCACACTGCATGCGTACCACGAGGGTGGCCATATCATCGTCGAGATCGCCGACGATGGTCGCGGGTTGCCTCTTGAAAAGATCAAGGCGAAGGCGCTTTCCAACGGTCTTGTGACCGAAAGCGAACTCGCCCGCATGAGCGAGGCGCAAGTCCAGCGTTTCATTTTCCACGCAGGTCTCTCGACTGCGCAGAAGGTCACGAATGTCTCGGGCCGTGGCGTCGGCATGGACGTCGTCCGCTCCAACATCGAGCTGATTGGCGGGTCGATCGACCTGAAGTCCCGCGAGGGACAGGGCACAACGTTCACGATCAAGATCCCCCTGACCATGGCCATCATCTCGGCCCTGATCGTGGGTGTAAGCAAGATGCGTTTTGCCATACCCCAGATCTGCGTGCGCGAGCTTGTTCGGGCGTCTGAGGGATCGGACACGAAGATCGAACGCATCAATCATACGAGCGTGCTGCGCTTGCGGGATCGCCTCTTGCCACTCGTGCGGCTCTCGGAGGTTCTCAAGGTCAGTGATGCGCAGGTTGAAGAGTCGACCGAGGCCTACATTGTCGTTGCGCAAGCTGCAGGGCAGACGTTTGGCATCGTGGTGGATACCGTGTTCGACACGGGCGAAATCGTGGTGAAGCCGGTCTGCTCGATCCTGAAGGACATTCCGGTGTTTTCGGGCAATACCATCCTTGGGGATGGCAGCGTGATCATGATCCTCGATCCGAATGGTGTTGCAGCCGCGGTGGCAGGCGAGCTCGGGACGCGCAGTGCGGCGGAAGATGCGCTTGGTGGTGTCATTGTGGAAAGCGAGCCAAGACAGTCGCTCCTGCTGTTCAGGGCGGGTTCACAGGAGCCCAAGGCTGTGCTGCTTGGTGCCGTTACGCGGCTTGAGATGGTGGATGCGAGCAAGATCGAGCGCTCGGATGGGCGCCATGTCCTGCAATATCGCGGCAACCTGATGCCGATTGTCACGTCGCTGGCGGGTTCTCTGCGCCAAGATGGCGCCCAGCCAATCCTGGTATTCAGCGAAGGCGAACAGACCGTTGGCGTTGCGGTGGATGAGGTTCTCGACATCGTCGACTCGACGCTGAAGTTCGAGCTGTCGGCTGCAGGCTCCGGCATGATCGGAACATCGGTGGTCAAGGGTCGGGCGACCGAGGTTGTCGATATCGCCTTCCATGTCAGCGATGTATTCCAGACGTGGTTCTCGAGGCGTTCGACGGGACGCGTGCGGCCCAATGTGCTTCTGGTGGATGACAGTCCGTTCTTCCGTACATTGGTGGCACCGCAACTCATGGCGGCAGGCTATGATGTCACCGAGGCGGGGAACGCTGAGCTTGCGCTTCGGCTCATGGGTGAGGGCAAGTCCTTTGACATCATCCTCAGCGACATCGCGATGCCGGGGATGGATGGGCGGCAGTTTGCGGCAGCGGTCAAGCGGGATCCAGGCTGGCGGGCCACGCCTGTCGTAGGACTGGCGGCCGAGTCGGATGGGAACGAGCCTGGTGTGTTTGACGCCCTGACGCGGAAATTCGACCGTGAAGGCCTTATCCAGACAATCAATGGCTTCATTCACTCCGAGGAGCGCGCAGCATGAGCAGGTCGGCTGTTGTCGGAAACGAGTATGTGACGGTCATGATCGGATCGCAGATCTTCGGTATCGCGATTGATCTGGTGAACGATATCTTCAAGCCCGAGAGGCTGACGCCGGTTCCTCTCTCGCATCCAGATATCGCGGGCGTTCTCAATCTTCGTGGGCGGATCGTCACGATGATCGATTGCCGACGCCGGCTTGGGATTTCCGGAGATCACGAGGTCCGTGACTATATGGCCGTTGGTGTCGAACGCGATGGCGACCATTACGGCCTCCTGTTCGACGGGGCAGGCGAGGTGCTGCGCTTCACGCAAGACCAGATCGAGCCTCCGCCGGTCAACCTGGATCCGCACTGGAAGAGGGTCTCGAAGGGTGTGTTCCGGATGGAAAACAGCCTTCTGGTGTTGCTTGACGTGAGCATCCTGCTTGATTTCGGTCGGAAAGCTGCGGCCTGACGGAAGCCTGCTGCGCCAGCCTTCCGTTCAAGGCGTCTTTACGCCTTTCGGCTAGTCTCAAGTCATTGCTTGGTTCGACCTTCGGGTCCGGCTGCCACCGGATGACTGAGGCATGCGCAGGGAAATGGGCTAATGAGGGAATTTCTCATCGTCGATGACAGTCGGGTGGTCCGAAAGGTTGCCCGCAAGATCCTTGAGGAGCTGTCATTCCAGATCAGCGAAGCAGAGGATGGACAGGTCGCCCTGGATGCCTGCCGCCGCCGGATGCCCGATGCCATCCTGCTGGACTGGAACATGCCGAACATGAACGGGATCGAGTTCCTTCGTGCGCTGCGGAAGGAGCAGGGTGGCGATCGACCGATTGTCCTGTTCTGTACCACCGAGAACGAGATTTCGTTCATGATGCAGGCCATCGAGGCGGGCGCGAACGAATACATCATGAAACCGTTTGATCGTGAACTCATAGAGTCGAAGCTGTCCGAAGTCGGACTTCGCTAGACGGAATTGCTCCAAGATGACCCAGTCCTTGAGTCCGCGTGCCATTCCTTCAACTGTTTCGGGTGAACCGATACGAGTGCTGGTTGTTGACGATTCCTCGGTTATCCGCGGCATTGTCTCACGCTGGATCGAGGCCTCGCCCGATATGGTCCTTGCAGGCGCGGCGGTCAATGGCAGCGACGCGATCAAGCGCGCAGCGACGCTGCGGCCTGACATCATTATCCTTGATATCGAGATGCCGGAAATGGATGGCATCACGGCCCTGCCGCAGCTGCTGAAACTGTGTCCGCAGAGCCGGGTCATCATGGCGTCAACGCTGACGCGGCGGAATGCCGAGATTTCGCTGAAGGCCCTGTCGCTTGGCGCGTCCGATTACGTTCCGAAGCCTACGTCTGTCAGCGGCGGGGATGCAGCCGAAGACTTCAAGCGCGAATTGATGACCCGCATCATCGCACTTGGCCGTCGTCGCCTGACGAGTACGGTTGCCGATTCCCGGCCGCCGGCGGGGACTGCCGCCCGCGCTCAAGCTCCTGCGGCCGGAGCCGAGCCGACACAACCCGCGGCCAGGCCCGCTGCAATCGCGGCTCCCGCTGCTGCCAAGGTCAGCTTGCCACTGCAGAAACCTTCATCGGTGCCTGCGCAGATTATCGCCATTGGGTCTTCGACGGGCGGCCCGCAGGCGCTTGTGCAGGTGGTCTCGGCAATTGCTGCTGACCTGAACGCGCCGGTGCTGATAACCCAGCACATGCCGCCGACCTTTACAGCGATCCTGGCTGAGTCGATTGCGCGATCCAGCGGGCTGCAATGCATCGAGGCCGTCACCGGCATGATGCTTGAGCGTCGCTGTGTCTATGTAGCGCCAGGTGACTATCACATGACGATCAAGGGCAGGGGTGGGCCGATCGAATTGAATCAGGCGCCACCAGAAAACTTCTGCCGGCCCGCCGTGGATCCCATGTTTCGCAGCGTGGCCGCTGCCTATGGACCACTTGCTCTTGGTGTCGTGCTCACGGGCATGGGGTCGGACGGACGCGACGGCGCGAGAGCGATCGTGGGTGCGGGTGGCACCGTGATCGCCCAGGATGAAGAAACCAGCGTTGTATGGGGAATGCCGGGAGCGGTTGCGCTCGCAGGGCTTGCCGCGGCAATCCTGCCCCTGGATCTGATCGGTGCCGAAATCAAGAAGAAAACAGGGATAAAGTCACGATGACACCGGCCGATTTCGATTTCATCGCGCAGATGCTGAAGCGACGGTCTGGTCTCGTGCTCACGCCCGAGAAGGTTTATCTGATCCAGAGCCGCGTCACGCCGCTTCTCCGGCGCCATGGTGTTGCCAGTGTCGAGGCCCTTGTTGCCCGCGTCCGCGGTGGCGATGAAAAGATCACGCGTGATGTGGTCGAGGCGATGACGACGAATGAGTCGTTCTTCTTCCGCGACAAGACACCGTTCGAACATTTCGAGAAACTCATCCTTCCGCATATGCTGCAAGCACGGGCAAGCGAGCGGCGCCTGCGGATCTGGTGTGCGGCCGCGTCGACGGGGCAGGAGCCATACTCGCTGGCGATGATCCTGCGTGAAAAGGCTCACCTTCTCAATGGCTGGAAGGTCGATATCATCGGCACGGATCTTTCCAATGAGGTGCTTGAACGCGCCAAGTCCGGGTTGTATTCGCAGTTCGAGGTTCAGCGTGGCCTGCCTGTGCAGATGCTCGTGAAGTACTTCACGAAGGAGGGCGACCAGTACAGGGTCAAGGACGAGATCCGGAGTGCCGTGCAGTACCGCGTCGTGAACCTGCTTGATCCCTTTGTCGGCTTCGGCACCTTCGATGTTGTCTTCTGTCGCAACGTGCTGATCTATTTCGACGAGGTGACGAAGCGCAGTGTGCTTGATCGCATGGCCCAGGTCCTGTCCGATGACGGCTACCTGCTCCTTGGCGCATCAGAGATGGTGGTGGGCGTCACCACGAGTTTCGTGCCTCACGAAAGCGCACGGGGTATCAGTGTGAAAAAGCTGGCCGCTGCTCCTGCTGGCAGGGTGATGCCGCCCTCGGTCAAGGCCGTATCCGCCTGATCTGCTCAGTGCGGTCTTTCTTTTCGACAAGATAAAAGGGGCGCTGCCGTCGCCGGCAACGCCCCTTCCAGACCCCCCGGTCCAGTTCGGTTATCAGGCCGCCTTGCCTTCAAGCGGGTCGCGCAGCACGTATCCGCGTCCCCAGACGGTCTCGATGTAGTGCTGGCCGGCCGCCGCCTGCAGCTTCTTGCGCAGCTTGCAGATGAAAACGTCGATGATCTTGAGTTCGGGCTCGTCCATGCCACCATAGAGGTGGTTCAGGAACATCTCCTTGGTGAGCGTCGTTCCCTTGCGCAGGGAGAGAAGCTCGAGCATCTGGTATTCCTTGCCCGTCAGGTGCACGCGCTGGCCGTCGACCTCGACGGTCTTGGTGTCCAGGTTCACGGTCAGCTTGCCGGTCTGGATGACCGACTGCGAGTGACCCTTGGACCGGCGCACGACCGCGTGGACGCGGGCAATGAGCTCGTCCTTGTGGAACGGCTTCGTCATGTAGTCGTCCGCGCCGAAGCCAAGGCCCTTGACCTTGTTTTCGATCTGGGTCGAGCCCGAGAGGATCAGGATCGGCGTGGAGATCTTGTTCACGCGCAGCTGCTTGAGGACGTCAAAACCCGACATGTCCGGCAATTGCAGGTCCAGAAGGATGATGTCGTAGTCGTAGAGCTTTCCGAGGTCCACGCCTTCTTCGCCAAGATCGGTCGTGTAAACATTGAAACCTTCGGACTTGAGCATCAACTCGATGCTCTGCGCCATCGCGCTGTCGTCCTCAATCAAGAGAACTCTCATCGTTGCAGTCTCCCCTCGCAGCCCGGATGTCGCCGGTGCCCTTGTTGGTTTATTCACCAACGAATCTAGACGGTAAAACTTAAGAAAGCTTAACCGCGGAAGGTCGAAGGTAAACCTGATCGATAAAATTTCTGCCGCGCGTGAAGCTTTCCGGTACCAGCCGCGCCTTAGGGCAACCTTAAGCCAAATGTAGCCATAATGTCCGTGGTTTAGGTGAATTCACTCATGCGGGCTCTGATCTCGTCCATCGAAGAAACGCAACGCTCCCGTTCCTATGGACGGGTCACGGCGGTCAATGGCCTGCTTCTCGAAGTTGCAGGAACGATCGATCCGCTTGGTGTTGGAACGCGGCTTTCCATCCAGTCATCGGACGCAAGTCCCGTCCAGGCCGAAGTCACCGGCTTCCGTGATGGTCGCGCCCTGGCGATGCCCTTTGCATCGCTCGAGGGTGTACGCATGGGCTGCAAGGCCTATGTCGAGCCGCATTCCGGCGATATTCGTCCGTGTGGTGCGTGGCTGGGGCGCGTGATCAATGCCCTTGGAGAGCCGGTCGACGGCGAGGGGCCTCTTGAATCGGGCGCCGTTTCCTTCAGGCTGAGAAATTCTCCGCCGCCCGCGCACTCGCGCGCGCGCGTCGGGGGGAAGATCGACCTCGGCATCCGCGCGCTGAACATGTTCACGACGGCGTGTTCCGGCCAGAGGCTCGGCATTTTTGCCGGATCCGGCGTCGGCAAGTCCGTGCTCCTGTCGATGATCGCACGGTACACGGCCGCAGATGTCATTGTTATCGGGCTGATCGGCGAGCGTGGTCGCGAAGTGCAGGAATTCCTGCAGGACGACCTCGGACCCGAGGGTCTTGCCCGCAGCGTGGTCGTCGTGGCGACTTCGGACGAGAGCGCCCTGATGCGGCGACAGGCGGCTTACCTTACTTTGTCGACCGCGGAGTATTTCAGGGATCAGGGCCTCAAGGTCCTGTGCCTCATGGATTCCGTGACGCGCTTTGCGATGGCCCAGCGCGAGATCGGGCTTGCCAGCGGTGAACCGCCGGCATCACGTGGATACACGCCATCGGTGTTTGCCGAGTTGCCGCGCCTCCTGGAGCGGGCGGGACCTGGCCTCCAGGGGTCGGGTTCGATCACGGGCCTTTTCACCGTGCTCGTGGAAGGTGACGACCATAACGAACCGGTCGCAGATGCCGTTCGTGGCATTCTTGACGGCCACATCGTGCTTGAGCGTGCCATTGCCGAGCGCGGCCGCTTTCCAGCCGTCAATGTGCTGAAATCGATTTCGCGAACAATGCCGGGCTGCAACCGACCGGAGGAGCAGGTGCTTGTCACCGAGGCTCGCCGAACGCTCGCCGTCTACGAAAACATGGCCGAGCTCATCCGGCTTGGCGCCTACAAGGCAGGGTCGGATCCGGAGGTTGACCGGGCGATCAAGCTCTATCCGCAACTCGAAGCCTTTCTGGGCCAGCAGAAGGCCGAGCGTGGAGATCTTGCAAGCGGTTATCAGCGGATGGCCGAGATACTCAGAAGCGTAAAATAAGAAGCAGAAGGTAGGGGGAAATCATGAAGTCGCGAGAAGCACTGATCAGGCTTAACCGGTTCCGGGTCGATGAAATCCGCAAGCGTCTCAAGTCGCTTGATGACATGCGGGCTGACCTTGTGAAGAAAATGACCGACCTTGAGACCATGGTCCAGGAGGAGCAGCGCCGCTCTCAGCAGAGCGATCTGGGGCGGCTTGCCTATCCAACGTTCGTGCGTTCGGTCATGGCGCGCCGTGAAAACATCCAGCGCACCATCGACGAAGTCGAAAAGCAGGCTGCTACCGTGACCGAGGAGTTGCAGGGCGCCTATCGCGAGCTCAAGAAGTACGAGATCGTTGCTGACGCCGAAGCCCAGCGCGACCGCGTAGAATATGCGCGCCAGGTGCAGGCCGAGATCGACGAGATCGCTCTGGCCCGGCACGCCCGCAAGGCTTGAGGCTTCCCGAACCTGCAATTTGCACGCACCGTGCCCAAAGGCCGGTGCGCGGCATTCCTGCGTGCGCGGCGGTGCCGGCAGCGCTGGCCATCATGCGGCTGCCCGGTCAAAGAGCGAAGGCTGCCTCGGGTCTGTGCCTTGCTTCTGCTGCGCTACTGCAAAGAGTTCAATTTCTTCGACCCGAATGGGCCTGAGCATGGACATCAGGCTCTCGAGCGAGGTGTCTGGGTTGAACCAGGCCGGCAGGTCATTGGGTTCCAGAACCACGGGCATGCGATTGTGCACCAGCGAAAAGAGCGGGTTGGCGTCGCACGAGATGTAAGCGAAGCTCTCACCGCTTGTTTCTGATCTGTTCCACAGGCCAGCAAGCATCAGCGGCTTGCCAGAGCGAAGCCGCATGCAGTATTCGCGGGTCTTGACCTCAGCGACCCGCTTCCACTCAAAGAACCTTTCAGCCGGCACCACGCAGCGCTGGCCGTTCAGCATGCGCCGCCATTCCGCGTTGGACCCGACAACCTCGGCGCGAACCGATGTCAGCGGACGGGCGAGTATCTCGGATGCGGTGCCTTGGTCGACGCGCAGGCCCCAGCGCATCGGAGTTAACGCGAGCTCACCCAGTCCTTCGCGCCGGATCACGAGGCGGCGTGCCCCCGGGTTTGCCGGCATGCAGGGCTTCGGTGAGATGCGCAGGGCCTCGGTCTTCTGCCACGGCTGGCTTGCGACCATTCGGAGGATGCGGGCTGGGTTCGAGGCGGTGTTGCGGGAGAACAGCATGTGGGGGGCTCCTTCAATATAAACCTATTGTTCACCATTTGTTCTAATCTGTCAAGCCCGAGATTTCCGGCATTTCCACAGGTGGTGTGAAGCGTTTCAGCGTGGCACACTGTGTTTGCTGGAGGTTC
>JBILGJ010000157.1:0-6630 GCA_044351125.1 Micropepsaceae bacterium | reverse complement strand
TGCTCTGCCCGTGGAACACCGTGTGCGAGGGGCTGAAGAAGGGGATTGCAGCCGAACTGCCGCGCCGGGCCGACAGGAAGGCGAGGCCGACCCGCCGCGGCGCGACCTTCGTGCTTCTGTCCGAAATGGGCGAGGTTTTCCTCGAGCGCCGTGCGGGCAAGGGTCTGCTCGCAGGCATGCATGGCACACCGGTGACCCGGTTCGAAGATGCCGTCCCGAAGGACGCCATGCTGGTCGCGCCGGCCCGGGCTGCCTACGAACGCCTTCGCGAACCCGTGACCCACACCTTCACGCATTTTGACCTGGAACTCGAGGTCCACGTCGCACGCATCGCATCTCGCGCATCGGTTCAGGCCGAGGGGGAATGGGCACCACTTGCCAGCCTGTCCGAGTTCGCTCTCCCGACGCTCTTCCGCAAGGTCATTCGCGCGGCAGTCAGCGCCGCGCCCGCAAGACGGAAAAAGGGCCGGCGCAGCCCTTGAGCATGCACCGGCCCCTCTTCAACACCCCACCACAGGGTTGTTGTTCTTGTTGGAGGCGTCAGACCATCTGCGCGCGGATCTGCTGGCGCAGGAGGTCGATGGGCTTGAGCGAGCCTTCCGCATCGAAGTGCCAGAACGTCCAGCCATTGCACGCAGGCAGGCCCTGCACGTGGGCCGCGATCTGGTGGATCGAGCCGCTGGCATCGCGACAGACAAGCGAGCCATCAGCACGGACCTTCGCGGTGTAGCGCTTGGCCGGATCGAAAAGCTTGGTGCCAGGCTCGAGCAGGCCGCGCTCGACCACGGTTCCGAAAGGAACGCGCGGCTCGTCCTTCTTTGACTTGGTGACCTCAAGGTCTGCGGCCGAGGCGCGCGTGACCTGCGCGATGCGCTTCTTGGCAACCGAGATATAGCCCGCATCGCGCTCGATACCGATATAACGACGGCCCAGCTTCTTGGCGACCGCACCCGTGGTGCCCGTTCCGAAGAAGGGATCGAGCACGATGTCGCCGGGCTTCGTCGATGCCAGCAGAACGCGGTGCAGCAGCGCTTCGGGCTTCTGCGTGGGATGCGCCTTCTGCCCCTTGTCGTCCTTGAGCCGCTCGCCACCCGTGCACAGCGGAATGAGCCAGTCCGAGCGCATCTGCAGGTCGTCGTTCAGCGCCTTCATGGCTTCGTAGTTGAAGGTATAGGACTTCTGGTCTTTCGACTTCGAGCACCACAGCAGCGTCTCATGCGCGTTCGTGAAACGCCGGCCGCGGAAATTCGGCATCGGGTTCGACTTGCGCCACACGATGTCATTCAGGAACCAGTAGCCCGCGTCCTGCATGATCGAGCCGACGCGATAGATGTTGTGGTACGAGCCGATGACCCAGATCGTGCCGTTGTCCTTCAGCACGCGGCGCGCGGCCTTGAGCCAGTTGCGCGAAAAGCGGTCATATTCCTCGAAACTGGCGAAACGGTCCCAGGCGTCGTCGACGGCATCGACCTTGCTGTTGTCCGGCCGCGACAGGTCGCCTTCGAGCTGCAGGTTGTACGGCGGGTCTGCGAAGATGACATCGACGCTCTTTGCCGGCAGGTCATTCAGGACGGCGATCGAGTCGCCCTTGATGATCGTGTCGGCGTAATTGTTGATCAGTTTGGTCTGCAGACCCATGCCGGATGGCCCCCGTGGTGCTGCGTCTCGACGGTCACGCGGGCGCGCGTGCTCAGCTGCCGGAATGCCGTCAGGACGCATGTGGTGATGTTGAAGTACGAGCCGGTCAGATTTTCCCTACCGCAACCAGCCCTTACAGGAGACACCTTGAATCGCGCCTGACTCGGCGTCAATAAGTGTTTTGAATCAGAAAGTTAACGCGCGAATCGATATTGAATCCTCAAGTTCGCCACCCACTACATCTAGAAGTGGAATCGAAACAAGCCTGTGCATAATCGGTTAATTGAACGCGAGCGCGTACATCAGTGCCGTGTTCACCGCGAGCATGATCAGCGCCGTGGGGATTTGTGCACGGATGACGTGATTGCGATCCTTCAGGTCAAGCAGCGCCGCCGGCACGATGTTGAAGTTCGCGGCCAGCGGCGTCATGAGCGTGCCGCAAAAGCCCGCAAGCATTCCGATCGCCGCGACCGCAGCAGGGTTTCCGCCGAAGTCCTGTATCAGGAAGGGTATCCCGACACCTGCGGTCAGTACCGGGAAGGCGGCAAACGCATTTCCCATGACCATCGTGAACAGTGCCATGCCGACGCAATATACAATGACGGCGATGAGCAGGCTGCCCTGCGGAACCACCTGTGCCGCGATTTCGCCCACGACATTGCCGACCCCTGCGAGCGCGAAGACAGCACCAAGCGAAGCCAGCATCTGTGGCAGCAGGGCTGCCCACCCGATCGTGTCGACGAGCCGTCGCCCCTCCTGGAAGGGCGCGCTGACGGGTTGCCGGAACAGGATGAGGGCGGTGATCCCCGCAACAATGGCCGACAGCGCAAGCGAGATCAGGGTCGACTGCTTGGGGGCAACCAGGGGTTCGCCCTCGATCAGGATCAATGGCAGGACAAACGTCCCTGCAAGTGTGATCACGGGGATCATGAGTGCAGGGATCATCAAACGGTGGCGGAAGGTGATCGCAAAGGCCTTCCTGTCCTCGGGCGAGGTCGTGTCGGCTCGGCCCATGCCAAGGCCTCCGCTTCCCGCAACCAGCGCCATCGCCAGGACGAGGATCCCGTTGCCCAGGTCCCCGATCAGGTCACCAGCCAGGAAGCTGACCGCAAACAGCCCCCAGAACAGCGAAGTCGTGAAGCGTTTTGGATTGGTCCAGTCACGCAGGGACAGGACCGCAAAGACCGCAAACAGCAGGCCTGCAAGCACATAGAGCGTGGAATAGGTGATCACTTGCGGCCCTCCGGCTTGCGGGCCGAGAGCCGGCGGTCGAAGAGCACGAGCCGCGCCCCGTGCACGATGAAGGCGGCAATGGCCGTCGGGATCGCCCAGAACGAGAGCTCGAGCGGCGCAACGATGATGTTGTTCGCCGCGAGGAACCCCACCATCAGGAGGATCGAACCGATGGCCAGGAAGACGTCCTCGCCGAAAAACAGGCCGACATTGTCTGTGGCTGCCGACATGGCGCGGATGTCCTCCCTGTCGCTTTCGTTGATGTCCTTGTTCCTGACCTCGGCCGCCGCCTCGGCCATGGGTGCGATCAGCGGTTTGACCGACTGCGCATGGCCCGCCACCGACAGCAGGCCAATGGCCGCCGTGACTTGCCTGAAGGCAAGATAAAGAAGGAGCAGCCGCCCGGTCGTCACCGCCTTGAAGCGCGAGATGAAGGCCCGCGCATGCTCCTGCAGGCCGACCCGCTCGAGAAGGCCGATCACCGGCAGCACCAGCCAGGCGATACTCACGAAGCGGCTGTCATTGAAGGCCTTGCCGAAGGCCGAGAGCACCTCGACCGCAGACAGCCCCGCCAGCAACCCTGTCACCAGCGCCGCGGTGATGACGACAAGCAGCGCATTCACGCGCAGCGCAAATCCGACAATGACAACCCCTACGCCCAGAAGCGTCCACATGACGCGCACTCCCTTGCAGCAAGGGACAGGCTATGTCCTTTGAAACAGGACCCTCAAGGGCCAATCGCCTGTCGCAACTGCGCAATGGGTGCGAAACTCGTGCGGTGATGCACCGAAGGCCCAAGCCGGGCCAGCGCCTCCATGTGATCCGCCGTTCCATAGCCCTTGTTGCGAGCCCATCCATAGCCCGGGCACGCCGCGTCGAGGTCGCTCATGAACCTGTCGCGCGTGACCTTGGCGATGATCGATGCCGCCGCGATGGACAGGACCTTGCTGTCACCCTTGACGATTGCCTCCGCCGGGCAGGGAAGGGCAGGAACCTTGTTGCCATCGACCAGCGCATGCACAGGCCTGATTGTCAGCCTCTCGACCGCCCGCCGCATGGCCAGCATCGTGGCTGCAAGAATGTTGATGCGGTCGATTTCCTCGACGCTCGCCACGCCGATGCCGACGGCAATCGCCGACGCCATGATCGCATCGAAGGCCTTCTCGCGCCGCGTTTCGCTCATCTTCTTTGAATCGTCGAGCCCCGGCGGAAGGCGCGCCGGATCGAGGATCACGGCCGCCGCATGGACAGGCCCTGCAAGCGGCCCGCGCCCCACCTCATCCACGCCCGCAACCGGGCCGGCGATGCGGCGTTCCAGCGTGAAGTCCGGCATGGCAGGCGTCCTGTCAGAATAGGTCCAGCTGATCGCCCGCCTTCGGGGGCGGGGCAAAAAGGTCCAGCCGCGAGGGCGTCCAGTCCCGGTTCAGCCCCAGGCGGCTGCACGCCAGTTTAAAGCGTTTCCCAAGCAGTTCCGCATGGGTTCCTGTGCCTGCCATGCGTTTTCCCCATTCCGCGTCATAGGCCTTGCCCTGCCGCATCGAGCGCAGCACCGACATGACGTGTTTTGCGCGCCCCGGATGCTCGGCCTGCAACCACTCCTCGAACAGCGCCTTGATCTCGAGCGGCAGCCTGACAACGATATAGGCGGCATTGCGCACACCCGCATCGCGGGCCTGCTCGAGGATCGTCTCCATCTCGTGGTCGTTGAGCGCCGGGATCAGCGGCGCCGTCATAACGGTGGTGGGTACGCCCGCCGCCGACAGTTCCCGCAGCGCCTCGAGCCGACGCTCCGGCGTCGGCGCACGAGGCTCCATCGAGCGCGAGAGCTTGCGGTCGAGCGAGGTTACCGACAGCGCGACGCGCGCAAGGTTCATCTCCGCCATCTCCGACAGGATGTCGAGGTCGCGCAGCACGCGGTTCGACTTTGTCACGATGCTCACGGGATGACGGAAGTCCCGCAGCACTTTCAGGATCTCGCGCGTGATCTGGAAGCGTCCGTCGATGGGCTGGTAGGGATCGGTATTGGTGCCCAGCGCGATCGGCTGCACCCTGTATCCGGGCTTGCGCAGTTCCGTAGCCAGCAGCTGCGCCGCCTTCGGCTTCGCAAAGAGCTGTGCCTCGAAGTCTTGGCCGGCCGACAGCCCGAGATAGGCATGCGTCGGCCGCGCAAAGCAGTAGATGCAGCCATGCTCGCACCCCCGATAGGGATTGATCGAGCGGTCGAAGGGCACGTCGGGCGACGTGTTGCGCGTGATGATGCTGCGCGTCGCATCGATGGCGACGCTCGTCTTCAGCACAGGCGGCGCAGCATCCAGCGTGCCCCAGCCATCATCCGTCAGCACCCGCTGCTGCGCCTCGAACCGCCCGGTCGAGTTGCTGTGCGCCCCACGCCCCTTGACCCCACCCGGATGCGCCGCAAATTCGCCGTCCGCAACCTCCCGCAGCCCATGCCCCATGATATTCTTGCCCATGCTTCATCCTGGCACGAAAACAGGAACAATACAAGAACAATGCATCCCGGGGTCACACGCATCGGCAGGCGTCGATGGACGCCTTCTTTGCGGGCATCCCCGACTGTGTGAAACTGTTCCCCATGTACAAAATCCGGCGCGCAACAAACGCAGACGCACCCGAAGTGGCCAGGGTCTTCATCGCCTCCCAGGCCGATGCGCTGCCCTATGTCGCCCGCCTGCACACCCAGGAGGAGACATTCCGCTTCATCGTCGACTGCGTGTTCGCGGACTGTGAGGTGTGGGTGGCCACACACAAGGACACCGTGATCGGCATGATGGCCATCAACCGGTCCCATATCGACCATCTCTACCTGCAACCGGGATACTACCGTCAGGGCATCGGAACGATGCTGCTCAACCACGCCAAGGCGTTACGGCCAGCCGGCCTGACCCTCTATGCTTTCGAGGCCAATGTCCGGGCCTGCACCTTCTATCGGAATCACGGCTTCCATGAGAAGGAGCGCGGTGACGGATCGGACAACGAAGCGCGCATGCCCGACATCCTGTTCCAGTGGCGACATGAAGTACGGCACTAGGTGCCAGCCCGCCGGAATTCAGAGCGTCTGCTGACCCTTCTTGGGCAAGTGCTCCAGAAGCCGCGGCATCAACTCCACGAGGTTGCACGGCCGGTGGCGGGAATCGAGTTGCCATTTGAGGATCCCGTCCCAGCCATCTTTCACCGCACCGGTCGAGCCGGGCAGGGCGAAAAGGAACGTGCCATTTGCAAGCCCCGCGCAGGCACGGCTCTGGATCGTCGAGGTCCCGACCTTCTCGAGCGAGATCTGGTGGAAGACTGCCGAGAACCCGTCGATTTCCTTCTCGAACAGCGGCCGCATCGCTTCAACCGTCACGTCGCGCCCCGTGAGCCCCGTGCCACCAGTCGTGATCACCACGTCGACATCGTCGCGGTCGATCCAGCTCCTCAGGCGCGCAGCGATATCATCCCTGTCGTCCCTCAGAAGCGCGCGGTCGGCAAGGACGTGCCCCGCCCCCGTCAGCCGTTCGACCAGCGTGTCACCGGACGTATCGTTCTCCACCGTGCGGGTGTCAGACACGGTCATCACTGCGATCCGCACCGGGTGGAAGGGCTTCGTTTCATCGATACGGCTGGCAGACATGATCCCTCGTTTGCGCGTTACGGGCGCAGCATCGCCACGCGGCTGTTCGCGCTCCAGCGCAGGACAGGCCACTCGCCGCGCGCAAGCTGCTCCAGCGTTGTCTTCCGCTCGCCAAGGCGGTCCTGGTA
>JBILGJ010000156.1:0-6636 GCA_044351125.1 Micropepsaceae bacterium | reverse complement strand
AGGGACTTCGCGTCGCCGAGGTTGTTGGAGATGTCAATCAGCCTGAGCGCCCTGGCGAAGCGGAAGGCCATGTCCTTGCCGCCGTCGAGGTGGAAGCTGACGAGCGAGCCGCCCAGCGTCATCTGCCTGCGGGCGAGTTCGGCCTGCGGGTGGTCGGCCCGTCCGGGGTAGAGCACGCGGGTGACCTTTGGCAGGCGGGCGAGGGCGTCGGCGACGGCTGCCGCGTGCTCGCACATCGCGCGCACGCGCAGGTCCAGCGTCTCGAGTGCCTTGGTCATCACCCAGGCGTTGAAGGGGCTCAGGCTCGGGCCGGTGTTGCGCATGAAGGTCTGGAGGTGGTCCTCGAGGAACTTGCGGTCGCACAGGATCACGCCGCCGAGGCAGCGGCCCTGGCCGTCGATGTGCTTGGTGGCCGAGTAGATGACAATGTCGGCGCCGAATTCCATCGGGCGCTGGAGGATGGGCGTGGCGAACACGTTGTCGACGATGAGGCGCGCGCCGGCCCTTTTGGCGATGGCGGCAACGCCCTTGAGGTCGATGACCTCGAGGGTCGGGTTGGCGGGGGTCTCGAGGAAGAGAACCCTGGTGTTGGGTCGGATGGCTGCGGCCCATGCCTCGAGGCTGACGCCGTCGACGAGTGTGCTCTCGATGCCATAGCGGGGCAGGACGTCCTCGACCACATAGCGGCAGCCGCCGAACATGGCGCGGGCCGCAACCACGTGGTCGCCCTGGCGCAGGTGGCAGAGCATGGCTGTGGTCACCGCGGCCATGCCGGTTGCCGTGGCGCGGGCCACGGGCGCGCCCTCGATCATCGCGATGCGTTCCTCGAACATGGCGACGGTCGGGTTTGCGAAGCGAGAGTAGGTGTAGCCCGGGTCCTCGCCCCTGAAGCGGGCCTCGGCTGTTTCCGGGTCGTCGTAGGCAAAGCCTGACGTCAGGTAGAGTGCCTCGGAGGTCTCGCCATTGGCGGAGCGCTTGAGACCGCCACGAACCAGGCGGGTCTTGAGGCCATACTTCCTTGCGGGATCCAGTTCTCCCATCGTGCGAACTCCAAAAAAAATCCCCGGCGCCTCGGGACAAAGATCCCAGGCCGGGGCCGGATTTCACGCGACCCGACCTTTTAGCTGCTTGTTTAACGTGGCCGCGAAGCCGGCCGGCTCAAATCACCACGTGGGATCTGCTTTAGAGTTCGAGGGGGCGTCAGGTCAACCGAGCGAATGGGCTGTGGACATTCAGCCGCGGCTTTTGCCCGGGTGGCCCCAAGTATCCTAACATCCGAGGCCATGGGACAGACCTTGTTCGACATAAACGACGATGCGGGGGAGCCGGTACGCGGCCATTCCACTGGCATCCTGCCAGCCAGCCAGTTGCGGGCCATGATGCAGCGCGGGCGGCTTGTTGCCCTGCGCGAGATCGAGGAAAGCCAGATCCAGCCGGCCAGCCTCGACCTCAGGCTTGGCAGCGTTGCCTGGCGCATCCGGGCGAGCTTCCTGCCGGGGCCCAATGTGCCGGTGAAGACGCGGATCGACCAGCTGGCGCTGCACCAGATCGACTTGTCGAAGGGGGCCGTGTTCGAGGCGGGGTGCGTCTACATCGTGCCGTTGCTCGAGAGCGTGGCCCTGCCTTCGCGCATGTCGGGGGTTGCCAATCCGAAAAGTTCGACGGGGCGGCTTGACGTGTTCACGCGGCTGATCACGGACGGTGCCAAGGAGTTCGACCGCGTGGAGCCCGGCTATGAGGGGCCGCTCTATGCCGAGGTGAGCCCGCGCTCGTTCTCGATCCTGGTGCGCGAGGGCTCGCGGCTGAACCAGCTCAGGCTGCGGCGCGGGTCGCCGTCGTTCTCGGATGCGGACCTGCGCAAGCTGCAGGCCGAGCAAGGAATTGTTGCGGGCGATGCCGACATCAGCGACGGGATCGCACTGACGGTCGATCTGCGCGGGGCGGGGTGGAGCGAGCTGATCGGCTATCGCGCCAAGCGGCATGCCGGGCTCATCGATGTCGACAAGCCCGGCGTGCACGAGGTCTCGGATTTCTGGGAGCCGATCAAGGCGCGCCAGGACGGCACCATGGTGCTTGACCCGAACGAGTTCTACATCCTGGCCTCGCGCGAGGCCGTATCGATCCCGCCCGATTATGCGGCAGAGATGGTGCCCTACAATCCGCTCGTGGGGGAATTCCGGGTCCACTATGCGGGCTTCTTCGATCCGGGCTTCGGGCATTCGGTGGCCGGGGGGACGGGTTCGCGTGCGGTGCTTGAGGTGCGCAGCCATGAGGTGCCCTTCATCCTGAGCCACGGACAAATCATCGGGCGGCTTGTTTTCGAGCGGCTGACGGAAGTGCCCGAGCGCGTCTACGGTCAGGGCATAGGCTCGAACTATCAGGCGCAGGGACTTAAGCTGTCCAAGCACTTCAAGGTCTGAGGCTGGCATGTCCTACGCCGTGCTGTGGCCCTTCGTGCTTGCGACGCTGGCCTATGGGGCCTACCAGGTGGCGCTGAAGATGGCGCGGCCCGACGTCAATATCCTGCTGCTGCTGGCCTTTGCGTATTTCGTGTCGTGCGTCAGCGCGCTTGCGCTGTGGGTGGGTACATCGGGGCTGGGCGAGTCGCGGCTCTTGCCACGCGACATGCTGGTGGCGGCGATGGTCGGCATCTGCATCGTGGGGATCGAGTTCGGTTTTGCCTCGGCCTTTCGCGCCGGGCAGCCGATCAATACGACAGGGGCGATCGTGAATGTGGCGACGGCCCTGCTGCTCGTGCCGGTGGGCTATGCGCTGTTTGCCGAGCAGATGAACACGGTCAAGCTTGCGGGGCTTGGCCTTTGCAGCGCAGGGCTGATCCTGCTGGCCTGGAAATAGGGCTCAGGCCTTGCAGCTTCCGCCGCCGAGAACGCAGAACTTGGCGCAGTGCGGGTGGTTGAGCTTCACGGGGGCGAGCGATGCCGTCAGGCTGTTCCCGAGATCAAAGGCTTCTTCATAGGGCAGGAGCGTGCAGGCGACGACTGTTGCGCGCGGTGCGCCCTTGCGGCGGACCACCATGCGGCTCGAGGCGCACATCATGTCGTCCGGGCTCTTGCCCAGGATGCGCCAGCAGTCGACGGTGATTTCGGGCACGTCGACGGTCGGATCCATCTCGGGAAAGATGACGAGGCTTGCCGGGTCGGCCGTGTCGAGGCGCAGGCCTTCGCGCGCGAAGAGGGCCTTGTAGCCGTTGCGCATCTCGTGGTCCGTCCCGCCCCAGCGCAGGCGGCCGGCGACGGCGGTCACGATGCCATTGTCCTGGAGCCAGTGGAGGCCTTGCAGCGTCTCGCGGAAGGCGCCGGGCCCACGCTCTTCATCGTGCAGGTCCTCGCGGAAATGGTCGAGGCTGACCCGCAGGGAGAGCTTTCGGGCGAAGCGTTGCTGCAGGTCCTGCAGGGCTGCCTGCACGCGGGGGCGCATCATGGGCTTCATGGCATTGGTGAGGACGAGCGCATCATGTCCCCGTTTTAGTGTCTCGTCGAGGAGCTCGGCGATGTCAGGGTTCATGAAGGGCTCGCCGCCGGTGAAGCCGATGACGATGGGGTGGGGCGCGAGGGCTTCGGCCTCGTCGAGCATCGAGCGCAGGTCTGCCGGCAGGAGATAGGCGAGGCGGTCATTGCGCGGGGAGGATTGGATGTAGCAGCTTGCGCATTCGATGTTGCAGAGGGTGCCGGTGTTGAGCCAGAGCGTCTGGAGGCCGGTGAAGGCGACCGAGGCCCGCTGCTCGCCCTTGGCGGTGATGCCGGGGTCGCGGAACTTGGCGGGGTCCAGCGGCTTGGTCTGTTTCTGCGCCATCGGGTTTCCTGCGTTTCATCCCTATTTGCCGCGCGAGGGTGTCTTCACACAAGGCGGCTTGCGGTGGTATCCATGCGGAACCTCGCGGGTGTAGCTCAATGGTAGAGCAGAAGCTTCCCAAGCTTACGACGAGGGTTCGATTCCCTTCACCCGCTCCATTTCCCCCCTTTCATGTGCCTGGCCGGGTTTGCGTTAACCATGCAAGCCATTGTTTTCGTTCAATCGGCTGTTACACGAGATACAGTTTCGTCGGCTGTTTTGCGGTTGGTGTTGTTCCCCGGGGTGGTTGAATGGGGGTGTGTTGAACAATACGTGAACATCTGACGGTGGGCAAGGTGCGGGTTGACGCAGGGCGGGTGGTGCGCTGCAGAGGCGAACTCCCTCGGGTGCAGCACCTGCGGTGCGCACCCACTCCCTCGCAAGCGAGGGAGAGTTTTCTCTTCCCCACTTGAGAGGGGGTGCCTGTTTCAGGCGAGACCGATTTCCTTCAGGCGCTGCTGGAGGAAGGCGTTGGCGGTGATGGGCGGGTATTTTGCACCTTTGCCCGTGCACGAGGGGATGCATTCCAGGACAGCATCGCGGTGTGGGTGCATGAAGAAGGGCATGGAGTAGCGCGAAACGTTGGGGCCTTTCGGGTTGACCACGCGGTGCGTCGTGGCCGGGATGACGTCGTTTGTGATGCGTGCGAGCATGTCGCCGGCGTCGACGATCAGGTTTTCGGGTGCGGTTTCCACCGGCAGCCATTGGCCGTCGCGGTCCAGCAATTCGAGGCCCGCGCCGTTTGCGGCGACGAGGATCGTGATGAGGTTGATGTCCTCGTGCGGGGCGGCCCGCATGGCGCCGGGCTCGGCGCTGTCCGGAACCGGGGGATAGTGCAGAAGGCGCAGGATCGAGTTGCCATCGGTCGCCATGCGGCGAAAATAGTCGGGTGATACGTCCAGCGATGGCGCGAGGGCTTCAAGCATTGCGAAGCCTGCGTCCTCGAGTGCGGTGAAGAGTTCAAGGAAGGTCTGGCGAAATGGTTCCGGGCGCGTGGGCCAGACATTCATCCGGTAGGTTTGTGCGAGCGGAGACGTCGCCTCGAATTCGCGTCCGATGTGCCAGAATTCCTTCAGGTCGGCGACGGTTGCGTCTTTCGCATGCTCACGGCCAAAAGGCGTGTAGCCGCGCTGGCCATCAGCGGCGGTAATGTAGCCTCGCTTTTCGGCCTCGGGCAGGTCGAAGAACGCTTTCGACATTTCGTAGGCGCGGCTCAGCAGGTCGGTGCTGACGGCATGGTCCTTCAGGATGATGAAGCCATAGCGCGTGAAGCCCTTCATGAGCGCTTCGATGAAGTGGCGGCGATCGCCCGCGGTGCCGTGCGTGAAGGCCTTGAGGCTGAGTTCGGGTACGCGGTTCGTGGGCATGAGGGGCTCTTGCGTGCTTGTTTTCAGCATATAGCGCGGTGT
This sequence comes from Micropepsaceae bacterium, assembly GCA_044351125.1. Taxonomy (GTDB): domain Bacteria; phylum Pseudomonadota; class Alphaproteobacteria; order Micropepsales; family Micropepsaceae; genus SZUA-430. The sequence continues at coordinate 1,375 of JBILGJ010000156.1, read as the reverse complement.
TGCCAGGGTGAAGGTGGGGGGCGTGCTGTCGGGTGGCGGTGCATGGAAGGAAGACGTGGATGGTGCGCCTTCGCGCACCATGACGAGCCCTTTTTGTCATGACAAACAATGTCATGGTGCGCGACGGCGCCTCACCCACGACTTTGCAGCGTCGGTGCTGCGGTGGGGGCAGCAGAGGTTGGTCAGGCGTCGAGGCCTACGGCGTCGGCGATCCTTGCGATTCCGTCGCGCTCCATGCAGGCGAGGAGTTCGCGCTTGATGCGTCCGATGAGGCCGGGGCCTTCGTAGACGAGGGCGGTGTAGAGCTGGACGAGGCTGGCGCCGGCGCGGATCTTTGCCCAGGCGTCCTCGCCCGAAGAGACGCCGCCGACGCCGATCAGCACGAGCTTTCCTTTTGTCAGGCGGCGCATGGTGCGCAGGATTTCGGTCGATGGCTGGAAGAGCGGGCGGCCGGAGAGGCCTCCGGTCTCGCCGCGATGGTGGCTGAGCAGGCTGTCGGGGCGTGCGATCGTCGTGTTCGAGACGATCAGCCCGTCGATGCCATGGGTGAGGGCGAGCGAGGCGATGTCGGCGCAGGCCTGTTCATCGAGGTCGGGTGCGATCTTCACGAGAAGCGGCATGCGCCTTGCGAGTTCACTGCGGGCTTTCATCACCGCGCCGAGGAGCTGGTCGAGTTCGGCGCGGTTCTGCAGTCCGCGCAAACCCGGTGTGTTGGGCGATGAGATATTCACGGTGACGTAGTCTGCCAGGGGCGCGAGCTCGCGAAGTCCCGTCACGTAGTCGGCGATGCGGTCGGCTGCGTCCTTGTTGGCACCGATGTTGATGCCGCGGATGCCGGGGCGGCCCTGCAGGGCGAGCAGTCGCTTGCGTGCTGCCTCGAGGCCTTCGTTGTTGAAACCCAGGCGATTGATGACGGCGCGGTCCTCGCGCAGGCGGAAGATGCGCGGCTTGGGGTTGCCCGATTGTGGCTTCGGTGTAACGGTGCCCGCTTCAACGAAACCGAAGCCAAAAGAAAGCATGGCCTCGGTCGTCTCGACATTCTTGTCGAAACCAGCAGCTAGCCCTAGCGGATTGGCGAATTTCAGCCCGAGCGTTTCAATTTCAAGTCGCGGGCTATCGCCCTCCTGCACGGAGAAGTTGCCGAGCAGGGAAAGGGTGCGCACCGTAAGGGCGTGGGCGTGCTCCGGATCGAGTCTCTGGAGCAACAGTTGGGCCGGGCGGGAGAGGCTGAGAAGCAGTTTCATCGTGGTAGGATTCGAATCAGTTTGTGCAGACATGCGCAAGCGGGCGCCTTTGCGACGCTTTTGTAACGACGGTCATAACCCCCTCCGTGGACGGTACAATTCGCCATGTTATCGCATAAGCAAATCTGGGG
>JBILGJ010000155.1:0-6672 GCA_044351125.1 Micropepsaceae bacterium | reverse complement strand
GAGGGCGGTTGTCGGGTCGGCATGTTGCTCATCTACTCGCGCACGGCGGCGCGCGCCAGCCTGTCGTTGATGGCTTCTCCCAGGCCCTGCGCCGGGATCGGCATGACAGCAATGGCGCTTGCATCGCTGGCATCCAGGGTACGCAGCATGGAAAAGAGGTTGGCTGCAGCCTCGGCAAGGTTGGCGCCAGGGCTCAGGTTCAACGTGTTGGTGGTGCCCTTCAAGGGCAGGCCGAAGGCCAGCAGTGCCTCACCGGGGGCAACGCTGGTCGCATCAAGGCGCAGGGGTTTGCTCGTTGCATAGTGGCGGCGGAGGCGACCTGGAGCATGAGGGGCGGATTGCGTGTCATCGGGGGCGTGCAGCGGGCCCGTCACTTGCTCGATCTCGTCGCGTGTGATCGAACCAGGACGCAGCATCGTGGGCTTTGTGCCCGCGAGGCCCACGATTGTCGATTCCAGCCCAAGAACGGCAGGCCCGCCATCGAGGATCATGGCGACGGCATCGCCAAGACCTGTTTGCACATGCTGGGCCGTGGTCGGAGAGACAGTGCCCGACGGATTGGCGCTGGGGGCTGCAAGTGGTCCGCCGAACACGCTGAGCAGAGCCTGCGCCACGCCGTGGGCAGGGCATCGTATTGCTATCGTCTCGAGGCCAGCGGTGGCCAGCCAGGAGATCCTGCAGTCCTTGCGCCGTGGCAGGACAAGGGTCAGCGGGCCAGGCCAGAAGCGTTCTGCGAGGCTGCGGGCGGTTGGCGACAGTTCAGCGAGCAACGCCGCTGCGGTCACATCCGGGACGTGGACAATCAGCGGGTTGAACTGCGGCCTGCCCTTGGCACTGAAGATCGCGGTGACAGCCGCGTCGCTGGTCGCGTCTGCGCCAAGGCCATAGACGGTCTCGGTCGGGAAGGCGACAAGGCGTCCCTCGCGCAGCAGGTGTGCAGCCTCGCGCAGGGCATCTGCCGTGGGCGCGCGGATGGCCATGAAGCTTGACCCGCTACTTGTTCTGCGTGGCTGTTACGTCGAAGGTCACCTTGACCTCTAGGGCAACCGGTGAGCCTGTTGCGAAATCCGGGCCCTCGCCGATCTTGAAGTCAAGGCGGCGGATCGTGCCTGTGCCGCGGACAACGGCCTTGTTACCGCGCTTGTCGAGCGTGAATGGCAGCTTCATGTCCTGGGTAATGCCCTTGATCGTAAGCTTGCCCTCGCAAACAAAGCGACCCGGTCCATCGGCGATGAAACGCGTGCTCTGGAAGGTTGCCTTGGGGAAGCCCAGAACGTTGAACCAGGCTGGCTTCAACAGCATCGCGTCACGCGTGACGTCGTTGGTCTTTATGCCCGTGGTGTCGACCGTGATCTTGACGGATGAGGATGCCAGGTCGGCCGGATCGAAGCGAATGACCGAGCCAAACCCTGGGAAGCGTCCGTCGACGATCTGGCCGTTCACGTTGACCTTGAAGGTCAGCTGGCTTTTTGCCGCGTCCACGGTCCAGGCGGGGGCCGCGGTTGCGGGCAGGGACAGCGTAAGCCAGATCGCTGCGAGAAGCGTGCTGATGAGGGTCTTCATATGGGTTTGTTTACCTATCGTACAAACGGGAGCATTCGCTTCAGGACGTCATCGCGGTTCCAGAAATGATGCTTCAGGGCGGCGCCGACATGGAGCAATAGCAGAAGGATGGTGAGGTTTGCGAGGATCTCATGGGCCTCTTCCGAGGCTTCATGGATGTCGTGCATGTCTTCGGCGCCGGAAAGGCCCGGCAGGGCCGGCACCTCGAAAAGGCCGAACCAGAATGTCGGTACGCCTGACGATGAAGTCGATGCCATGGCCCAGCCTGTCAGCGGAATCGCAATCATCAGGAAGTAGAAGGCGAGATGCGTAAAGGCTGCAGCCCCGCGCTCCCACGGCTTCATGGTTGCCGGCAGGGCCGGTGGCCTGTGAAGGATGCGCCAGAGAATGCGGAAGAGGGCGAGCGCCAGGATCGTGAGCCCTGCAGACTTGTGCATCTGGTAGAGTTCGAACTTGAGCGGATCGCTTCCCGAGAGATCGCTCATGACCTTTCCAACCACGATCAAGGCGATAATCGACAAAGCCATGAGCCAATGCAAAAGCATGGCGACGGTGTTGTAGCGTGCCGTGTCCGTCATGGTGCTATTTCTCCTCGATGAATTCGACTTCGAGTGTCAGGTCCACGTCCTTGCCGACGAAGGGGCGCCACGACGTTTCGGGGAAGGCGAAGTCGTCCAGTGCCACTTTTGTCTTGCCCGAGAAGCCTATTGCATAGGCATTGGCGAATGGGTGCACGAGGCCACCGTTGAGCGTCACGGCCAGTTCGACAGGTTTCGAGACGCCGTGCAGTTCCAGCTTTCCTTCAATGATCCCAGTCCTGTCTCCGGTAACGCGGATCCCGGTCGTCGTGAAGCGGGCGACAGGATGGCGTTCGGTCTCGAAGAACTGGGTCTTGAGCTTCTCGTTGAGCTCTCTCGAGGGGGTGTCGATCGAGTTGACGTCCACTTCGATCCGGGCGCTGCTCTTTTCGGGCTGAGAGCCGTTGAAAGTCAGCGTCCCTGAAACCTTTCCAAACCGGCCACAATAGGTGCTGATGTCCATGTGCCTGATGCAGAACTGGACCAGGGTGTGGGTCGGGTCCAGACGGTACGTTCCCTTGGGTGCAGACCGGGGGTTCAGGGAGGCGTTGGCCTGTGCCGTCGTCAATGGCGCTGCAGCCAGCAGGAGTATCATAAGCCAGCGCATGCAAAACTCCTTGATTGCGTTGCCCCGCCTGTCGCACTGTGCGGTCGCTTTGCGTAGGCTTGGGTCCCATCAATGACATATGCAGCCCCTGTTCGACAAATCCGATTTGCCCTTGATTCGATTGCCGGCATTGGTTCTCTGCATGGTAATCCTGCCTACGGGGACTTTGGCGCGGATGTCGTGTCCGCCATTCTCGAGGAGGCAGGCCGCTTTGCCAGCGAGGTGATCGGCCCTCTCAATCGCAATGGCGATGTCGAGGGTGCCCGGCTGGAGAACGGTCGCGTTGTCCTGCCGACCGGTTTTTCCGATGCCTACGGGCAGTTTGTTGCCGGTGGCTGGGGTAGCGTTACGGGGCCGACGACGCATGGCGGTCAGGGCCTTCCTCATGCGCTTGGACTTGCGGTCCAGGAAATGTGGAACGGGGCCAGCATGGCTTTCGGCTTGTGCCCGCTGCTGAGCCAGGGTGCGATCGATGCGCTCGTGGCCCACGGTTCGGATGCGCAGCGCAGCCTTTACCTGCCCAAGCTCGTCAGCGGCGAGTGGTCTGGAACCATGAACCTGACCGAGCCTCAGGCAGGATCCGATGTGGGCGCACTCAAGGCAAAGGCGGTGCGTCAGGGCGATGGCACCTACCGCATCACCGGAACGAAGATCTACATCACCTGGGGCGAGCATGACGCGGCCTCGAACATTGTCCATCTTGTGCTCGCGCGCTTGCCGGATGCTCCTCCTGGCACGCGGGGTATCTCGCTGTTCCTCGTGCCGAAGTTCCTGCCGGACGCGCAGGGACGGCCGGGCGTGCGCAACGACCTGCGGTGCGTGGGGCTTGAGCGAAAGCTGGGCATTCACGGTTCGCCGACCTGCGTGATGGCGTTTGGCGATGCCGGTGGGGCGACCGGGTTCCTGATCGGTGCCGAGAACAAGGGCATGTCGGCCATGTTCACGATGATGAACTCGGCACGTCTTGCGATCGGCATGCAGGGCGTTGGTGTTGCCGAGCGCAGCTTCCAGCAATCGCTGGCCCATGCGCGCGAGCGACGCCAGGGCAAGCCGTTCGGCCTTCAGCACGAGGCGCGGGACATGGTGCCCATCATCTTCCATGCGGATGTGCGTCGCATGTTGCTGACCCAGAAGGCCATGATCGAGGCGGCGCGTGCCATCTGCCTTGCCAACGCGGTAGCGATCGACCTTGCACGCCACGGCGATACGGCCGAAGTTCGAGCTGCAGCGAAGGCGCGCGAAGAGCTTCTCATCCCGATTTCGAAGGCGTGGAGCACGGACATGGCCGTCGAGGTGACCTCGATCGGTGTCCAGGTGCATGGCGGCATGGGCTTTGTGGAAGATACGGGTGTTGCCCAGCACTTCCGCGATGCCCGCATCACGCCGATCTATGAGGGCACGAACGGGATCCAGTCGATCGATCTCATCGGGCGGAAACTTGCGCTCGACGGTGGTTCAGCGGTGCGGGCGTTCCTTGACGAGGTTGCGGGAACGGCGGCGCAGTGTTCATCGGGGGATCCGGTGCTGGCCTCCATCGGGGGCGAACTTGCCAAGGTTCATGTCGCCTGCTCCGAGGCAACGGCGTGGCTGCAGGCTGCGATGCGCTCGTCTCCTTACGAGGCGCTGCCCGGGTCGCAGCCCTATCTGCAGATGATGGGGCTGCTTGCCGGCGGGTTCTACCTTGCGCGCGGGGCGCTCGAGGCGCGCCGCCTCATGGCGCAGGCCGGACAGGACGAAGCGTTCCTTGCGACCCGCATTGCCGTGGCACAATTCTTTGCCGAGCAGCTAATGCCGCGGGCCGTAGGTTTGCTTGGGCCGGTCACGCGTGGCGGCGGCGGGCCGTTCCAACTGGGCGCTCCGGAGATCGGGCTTTAGGCCTGTCCTGCTGGCACCTCCTGGTTTTGCATCATTCAATGAACGGAGACGAGCATGTCCTTGACAGGCAGGGTAGCGCTGGTGACGGGTGCCAGCCGCGGGATCGGGCGGGCCATTGCGCTGGGCCTTGCCGCGGATGGTGCAGATGTTGCGGTCAATTACCGGCGTGAGCAGGATGATGCCGAGCGCACGGCTGCAGACATCAGGGCCTTGGGGCGGCGAGCGGTGACGGTCCAGGCTTCGGTCGACTCGATCGACGCGTGCGGGGAGATGGTCGATACCGTGCGGTCCGCACTCGGACCGGTTTCGATCCTCGTGAACAATGCCGGGATCGCCAGTCGGGGCATGATGGTTGCCGACACGGATCCTGCCGAGATGCATCGGGTCATGGGGGTCCATGCCATGGGTCCCTTCTACTTGTCCAAGCTTGTGCTGCCGCAAATGCGGGGGCAGTCGCGTGGTGACATCATCATGATCTCGAGCGTTGCGACGCTGGCTTTCGCGGCCCGTGGCGCTCCCTACAACATGGGCAAGGCTGCGCTTGAGGCGCTGGCCTTCACGCTGGCCAAGGAGGAGCGGCCCCACAACATTCGCGTCAACGTGGTCGCACCGCCCCTGACGGATACCGACATGGGGCAGCGGCTGGCGAAGTCGCGCGGGGTGCAGAAGATCCACGACCTCGATGCGAATTCACCCTTCGGGCATGTGTGTTCACCAGAGGACATTGCCAACGTCGTGCGCTTCCTTGTGTCGGATCGCAACTCATATGTGTCGGGCGAAAAGATCACCGTGCATGGTGCTGCAGACCGGGCCGGATTTGCCTGATGCGCGAGAGGCGATTCGCGTTGATTCGCCCGTTTTGACCCGTTGCGGGGAGCTGAAGAGGTGCTGCCTGTGAATTGATCCGTAGGCGGATGATTGCATGGAATGCTTGTTTTATCTAGCTTTCATGACGGCGTGTCTTTCGTGCATCACTCGGGCTGACGCGAGATGTTGCGCTGCAAGTACAAACTCACCAATATGTAGCGGTCTGAAGGCGCGCGGTGCGCTTTCACCCGTAACCAAGGAGTTACTGATATGCCAATGGTAGCGAAGAAGAAGGCGAAGAAGCCGGCAGCGAAGCCCGCGACGAAGGCTGCTGCGAAGCCGAAGGCCGCCGTCAAGAAGGCCGCGAAGAAGAAGTAAGACTCACATGCAGCCCCTTGCGGGCTGCATGATGGGTGCAGGGTGATGCCCTTTCTCAGGGCCGTGTCCTCACCCAGGGTTCAACCGGGCGTGCAACTCCCTCTGGAGCGGGTTGCGCGCCCGGTTTGCGTTCCGGGTGCCTGCGCGCGTTGCCGTTGACCCGCAGGATCGTCGTTTCAGGCCTGAAAAAAATTTGGCGATGCATACCTGTTAAGACGTCCCCGGAAATCGAATTAACTCGTGAACTCCAGAAATCCAGCAGATTTCGTGCATTCACCGCCAGCGCGCTTAACGCCTCGCATGATGTCCCCGGTTAAGGAATATAAGCCTCTAACTTTAACGTTGCATTCAGCCTAACCCCTCATGCTTGCGTGGCTGATCGAGCGGAATGCGAGACAATTCCGCCGGAGAATGTGGGGAGTAAAACAACGTGGCTATGCTGGACATCAACACGGTTGAAGATTTCGAGGGGCAGGCCAAGGCTGGCAAGCCGCAGGCCCTGTACCAGCTGGGGCTCTGCTACTCGACGGGGCAGGGCGTACAGCTGGACCTGGTTCACGCGCACAAGTATTTCAACCTCGCTGCCATGAAGGGTGTTGTCGAGGCGCGGCTGTGGCGCGCGGAACTGGCGCAGCAGATGTCGACGAACGATATCGCCGAGGCGCAGCGCCTCGCGCGCCTGTGGCTGCAGGAAACCGCACACTAGACCTTACGGCATGAAGGGCTGGAGGCGGAGCGGGGCTTGCCCCGGCTCCGCCATTTTTTTGACGAACAGGGGGGCGGGATCGGCTATATTCTCCCCACGATGAGCGATGCATCTTCCAGACGCGGGCGCGAGGCGGTGCTGACTGTCGAAAAGCAGGC
>JBILGJ010000154.1:0-6673 GCA_044351125.1 Micropepsaceae bacterium | reverse complement strand
GGGCAGTCGGACCTGTCTGCGGCGCTTGGGCCGATAGAATCGTCGATGCCTCCCGTGCCGGGAGTTGCGCGGGCGCAGGTCTTCGGGTCGATGCTTCGGGTCGAGTTGCCATTCGTGAAGCTGCCGGCGGCCGCCGTGTTCCGGCGCGGGCTTGCCATCTGGGTGGTCGCCGAAAGCCCGACGCCCCTGGATCTGAGCGCCATCGAAGAGGTTCCAAATGCGCCGGTCCGTGTCCTTTCGGCACCAGCCGAAGTTGCCCCAGGCGTGACAGCCTTCCGGCTTGCGGCACCTGCGTCCATGTCGGTCAGTCTCTCGGCTGCGGGCGACAGCTGGATTCTTGCGATCGGCAATACGGTGCCTGAATTGCCACAGCGACTTGAGGTCGTGCGGCAAACACAAAATGACCAGACGCTGATCCGCATTCCGATGCCCGGGCTGACACAGGTGCTATGGCTCAAGGATCCGGATGTCCAGGATCGCATTGCCGTCGTGCTGGGACATGCTCCCGCGCGGGGGCTTCTGGACGGCCGTCGCTTTGTGGAGTTTGCGGCCCTGCCATCGCGGCACGGCATTGCCATTCAGGCTGTTGCCGATGACGTCAGCGTTGCCATTGATGGAAACGAGGCTGTGGTTTCGCGGCCTGCAGGGCTGAATGTGTCGACTGCGCAATTTGTTGATGCGCTCAGGCTTTCCAATACGAGCAGCAAAACCCCGCCGAGCGAGGCCGAGGCGGGTTACCTTGCGCGCGACGTCATGCCGATCGCCGCTCTCGGTCCCAAGCTGTCGAAGCTTTTGATTGCATCGGCCAAGTCGCCGGATGGCATGAGCCCGCAGCGGATGGCCCTTGCACGGCGCTATGTGGCCAATGGCCTGGGTGCGGAGGCCCTTGGTGTATTGAGAACCATCACCCATGCGGACAAGGCGGCCGAAGCGGATGTCTCGTTCCGTGTCCTGAGGGCCTTGGCGAATATCCAGATGGCCCGCTACCAGGAAGCGCTGTCGGACTTGACCATCGAGTCGCTTGGCAGTGATCCGCACCTTGCTCTCTGGCGTGGAATTGCCGCTGCAGGTGCCCGCGAATGGCGTGATGCGCGGAACAATTTGGTCGCGGGCATGAAGGTGATGGGAGACTATCCGCCCGACTGGAATGCGCGCGCGCGTGTGTCACTGGCTATGGCGACGCTTGAGCTTGGCGATGCGCCGGCGGCAAAATCCGCGCTGGAGAACGTGCCGGCTTCCAAGCTGAGTGCGCCGGTGGCAGCCGAGTTCCAGTTGGCTCGGGCGTTGACGGATCTTGCGCTTGACCGCAAGGACGATGCCCTTGAATCGTTCGATGCTCTCGCGCAGTCGAGGTTTCGCCCCATTGCCGCGCGGGCTTCGCTTGAGGCCACCTTGGGCAAGCTGAAGGCCGAGAAGATCGGTCGTCCGGAAGCCATCAACAGCCTGGAACGGCTCCGCTTCCAGTGGCGTGGGGATGAACTGGAGCTCAGGACGCTGCGCGAACTGGCTCAACTCTATGTCGCCGAAGACCAGGTGCGTGAGGCGATGGGTACCATGCGTCTGGCGATCCGAAACTTTGGCGACAGCGACGAGGCGCGTGAGGCAGCGGCACAGATGACAGGGATGTTCGAGTCGTTTTTCATCGGCGAGCAGGCAAACAAGCTGTCCCCGATTGATGCGCTGAGCCTCTTCCACGACTACAAGGAACTCACGCCTGTCGGTGTGCGGGGCGACGAGATGATCCGTCGGCTGGTGGAGCGCCTTGTGTCCGTCGACCTGCTGCCGCAGGCGGCAGAATTACTGCAGCATCAGGTGGATAACCGGCTTGAGGGTGTTGCCAAGTCAGCGGTGGCCGTTCGCCTTGCTGTGATCTATCTTCTGGACAAGCAGCCCTCGAAGGCGCTGCAAACCATCCGCGGAACGCGACAAACCCGCTTGCCGGATGACCTGATCGAGCAGAGGGATCTTGTGGAGGCGAGGGCTCTGTCGGATACGAAGGATCATGACCGTGCCCTCGAGGCGATTGAAACCCACACCAGCGAGGACGCGGAACAGCTTCGGGCCGACATCCTGTGGGATGCGCAGCGCTGGCCGGAAGCTGCAGCAAAGGCTGAAAGCATCCTTGGTGCGCGCTACGCGGGAGAAGAGTCGCTCGACGACCTCGAGCGCATGACCCTCATGCGAGCCTGCGTGGCCTATTCGCTTGCAGGCGATGGCGGGTCGCTGGAGCGTTTGCGAACCCGGTTTGCGCAGAAGATGCAGAATTCCCCGGATGCGAATGCGTTCGCGATGCTCACGAGTGCGCCCGACGTCACCAGTGAGGATTATCGTACGCTGGTCAAGCGCATCGCCTCGGTTGAGATGCTCGAGGCCTTCTTCAACGAATTCAAGGCCAAGGGGCCTGCGCCTGCGGCCACCGCTATCAACTAGAGTGGCTGGAAATCCAGTCCGAGGTCGAGGCATTTCGCAGAGTGCGTGATGGCTCCCGAAGAGATCAGGTCGACCCCTGTTGCGGCTACCGAGGCAATCGTGGCCGCGTTGATATTGCCTGATGCCTCGAGGACGGCACGTCCATTCGTGCGCTGAACCGCCTCCCGCAACATGTCGGGCGACATATTGTCGAGCAGGATTGAATTGGCGCCGGCGGCAAGAGCTTCCTCAAGCTGGTCGAGGCGATCGACCTCTACCTCGACGTGGATCATGTGGCTCGCAGCTCGGCGGGCGGCCTCGATCGCCCGGGTAAGACCTCCGGCTGCGACGATGTGATTGTCCTTGATCAGGACACCATCATCGAGGGCAAAGCGATGATTGAAGCCGCCGCCGCACCTGACCGCATATTTCTCGAAGGCACGCAAGCCAGGCGTGGTCTTGCGCGTGCATGTTACGCGGGCCTTGGTGCCGGCGACGAGGCTTACAAGGTGCGCGGTGGCTGTTGCGATGCCCGACAGGCGGCCGGTGAAGTTGAGGGCCACGCGTTCGGCCGACAGGATTGGGCGTGCGGGTCCGGTGATCACTGCGATGGTGTCTCCCGGGGCGACGTCGGCGCCGTCGGGGATTGCAATCCGGATGTTGATGGTAGGATCCAGGGTCCGGAAGGCTGCAGCGCACAGGTCCAGACCCGCAATCCGGCCGGCCTCTCGGGCCGCCAACAATGCATGGGCGCGGGCTGTCGATGGGACCGTGGCTGCCGTTGTGATGTCGCCGGCGCGTCCCATGTCTTCGGCCAGCGCCATGCGCACCGCGTCTGCCACGACAAAGGCGGGAAGGGGATCGACGTGAACGATCGGCGTTTTCATGCGAAGCCTGTAGCTGACTGATTTGGTGCTGGCTTGAGGTTTTCCTGAACATCAAGGGACCTTCGCACCTGGTCAAGGGTGAGGAACGTCCGGTGGTTCCAGTCCGGGCGTGTGGCCGGGTAGTCGCTGCGGAAGTGGCCGCCGCGGCTCTCGGTACGCAGAAGCGCGGCGCCGGCAACGAGCAGGCAGGTGGCTGCCATGTTGCGCAGGTCCGGGTCGTGCGCGGCCGCATTTTCGAGCTTCAGGATGAAGTCGAGTGCGCGGCGCAGGTCTTGGGCGTTGCGCTCGAGGCCGACATTGGTCGTCATGATGCGCCTGAGGCCTGCGAGGGAGGGCTGGACTTCAATGTTGGGGCTCTCTGGCGGCAGCACGGGGGCCCGTGGCTGGGCGCCGCGACTGACCTGCGCGTTGATGTCCGCTGCTGCACGGGCGCCGAAGACAATTGCCTCGAGCAAGGAATTCGACGCGAGGCGGTTGGCCCCGTGGGCGCCAGTCGACGAGCACTCGCCGATCGCCCAGAGTCCGGGCAGGGAGCTTCGGGCGTGCTGGTCAACGCTGATCCCGCCCATGTGATAGTGAGCTGCCGGCGCCACCGGGATCGTCGCCACGGCCGGGTCGATGCCTGCCGCCATGCAGCAAGCATAGACAGTCGGGAACGCCTCGGGGAAACGGTTGCCGACGGCCTTTCTTGCATCAAGGAAAACGCGCCGGCCCTGGCGGATTTGCCGGAAGATGGCGCGGGCGACCACGTCGCGAGGTGCCAGTTCTGCCTCGGCGTGGACGCCTGGCATGAAGCGCTCATCGCGATCGTTCACGAGGATTGCGCCTTCACCGCGCAGGGCTTCTGTCGCGAGCGGGGCGGGGTCCCGTCCGATGGCAATGGCCGTCGGGTGGAATTGCACGAACTCGGGATCGGCGATGATTGCGCCCTTGCGGGCTGCCATGCCGACGCCCTGGCCGCGGGCCTGCGGAGGGTTGGTCGTCACTTCGTAAAGTCCGCCGATGCCACCCATCGCGAGGATCGTCGCTTCTGCCCGGATGAGCACGGTCGAGGCCTTGTCTGCGACCGGGTGCGCGTACACGCCTGCCACGCGCCCGCCTTCCATGGCCAGTTCGTAAGCCAGCAGGCCCTCCAGCACGCGAATGCGCGGCGTTTCCTTCACGCGCGCGACCAGGGTTGCCATGATCTCGGCACCTGCGCGGTCGCCGGTCACACGCACGATCCGGTTGCGTCCGTGTGCGGCTTCTCGGCCCAGCACAAGATTGCCCGAAGCATCGCGGTCGAATGGCACGCCCAGGCGCGCGAGATCGGCGATGCGGTCAGCCGCTTCGCTGGCGAGCAACCGGGCGACCTGAGCGTCCACGATGCCGGCGCCGGCGGCTTCGGTGTCGCGCGCATGCAGTTCGGGCGTGTCGTCGGGACCCAGGGCGGCTGCGATCCCGCCTTGCGCCCATGTGCTTGAGGTGCCAGAGCCCATCGGTGCCGGAGACAGGATGGTAACGGATCCCTCGCACCGTAGCGCCGTGAAGAGCCCCGCGAGCCCTGCGCCCACGATGAGGACATCGCCGGCGTGGACCACATTGTCGGATCCTGAGGCGTGCCTTCCAGACATCAGTGCACCGCCTTGGCCGGTTTGCCGACGGCCAGCATGCGCTCGACTGCCTTGCGCGCGCGGGCAGAGACATCAGGGTCGACTTTGACCTCGGTGGTGAGGGTCTGCAGCGAGTGCAGGATCTTGGCCAATGTGATGCGCTTCATGTGGGGGCAGAGGTTGCAGGGGCGCAGGAACTCGATGTCCCGGTTCTCGGCTGCAATGTTGTCCGCCATCGAGCACTCGGTCAGCAGCACTACCTTTGGCGGCCGCTTCGTCACGACATAGTCGATCATCGCAGAGGTGGAGCCTGCGAAGTCACATTCCGCGACCACATCTGCCGGGCATTCGGGGTGGGCGAGGATGATGGCGCCGGGGTTGTCGGCGCGGAACCGCCGGATGTCCTCGGGGGTGAAGCGCTCGTGGACCTCGCACTGGCCAGCCCATGAGATGATCCTGATCTTTGTCTGGTTCGCCACGTTCTGGGCCAGATAACGGTCGGGGATCATGATGACGGTGTCGACCCCGTGTTCGGCGGCGATGGACTCGACAACGGCCACGGCATTGGAGGATGTGCAGCAGACATCGCTTTCGGCCTTTACCTCTGCCGATGTGTTCACGTAGGTGACGACCGGGATGCCCGGATATTTCTGGCGCAGGAGGCGAACGTCAGCGCCCGTGATCGACGCGGCGAGCGAGCAGCCAGCAGCCATGTCCGGGATCAGAACCATCTTTTCGGGTGACAGGATCTTGGAGGTCTCGGCCATGAAGTGGACACCGGCCTGGACTATGATGCGCGCGTCTGTTCGTGCGGCTTCGCGCGCGAGCTGGAGGGAGTCGCCCACGAAGTCGGCGACACAGTGGAAGATCTCCGGCGTCTGGTAGTTGTGGGCCAGGATGACGGCGCCGCGCTCCTTCTTCAGGCGGTTGATCTCGGCGATCAGGGGCGCGAATGCGGGCCATTCGATTTCGGGGACGACGTTGGCGACCTTGGCATAGAGCGCCTTGGTTGCCTCGGCGACCTCGGGCGTGTAGGCGAGGTTTGCGCTCCGGGTATCAGCCATCTCGGTCTCCAATTATGCTCATCGTGAGCATATATATGGTATCAAAAAATGGCGGTTCAATGCCGCCGACGCAAGTAATGCTAATTCTGAGCATAACATATGTCAAGCGGGCGGGCGCTCGCTGCTGCTTTCAGGCGCACACTTTCCTGCGACCTAACGACATGCTTTCCTGCGCGCGCCGCAGGGAACCCGACATGCTGAAATTCATCAACTCGACAGTCAGCTTCCTCCTTCTTGCGGCCCTTGCCCTGTGTGCGGTCCCGCTGATCGGGTTCTGGGGGCGCGAACTGCACTGGTCGCTGGACTTTGCCTCGCATTTCATCCTGCCGTCGGTGATTGCTGCCTGCGTGTTGTCCGTGCTGGCGGGGCTGCTGCTGCGGGCATGGACGGGAGCCGGGGCGCTGGCGCTTGCCATCACCGCTTCCCTCAGCGTTTCGCCGTGGACAACGCCGGTGCGGCCGACGGCCGTGGCGGGACCGTCGTTCAAGGTGCTTCAGTTCAATGTGTGGTATCGCAACGGGAACATGGCCCGCGTCATCGACACGGTGAGGCAGTCGGATGCCGATGTGGTGGTGCTGCTCGAGGCGATGCCGGGCCTGCGAAACCGGCTTGATGTGCTCAAGGACCTCTATCCCCACCGGCTTGCGTGTCCGGAGGCAGAGCCCTGTGACATCGTCGTGTTGTCGCGTGTGCCCCTGGAATCCCGGGGCGTGCAGCGAAC
>JBILGJ010000153.1:0-6703 GCA_044351125.1 Micropepsaceae bacterium | reverse complement strand
TGGAAAGCCTGACCGGCTTCAAGCGCGCGGGCGCGGATGGCGTGCTCAGCTATTTCGCACCGCGGGCTGCGAAGGCGCTGGCCGGGAGCCGCTAGCCTTCCGCCCCGTCCGACAGGCGCGCGATCAGGCTCGATGTGTCCCAGCGCTGGCCGCCCATGCGCTCGATGTCGGCATAGAACTGGTCGACGATGGCGGTCACGGGCAACGTGGCGCCATTCTGCCTGGCCTCGGCCAGCGCTATGCGCAGGTCCTTGCGCATCCAGCTGACGGCAAAACCGAAATCGAAACGGCGCTGATGCATCGTGCCGGCGCGGTTTTCCATCTGCCAGCTCTGGGCGGCGCCCTTCGAGATAACGTCGATGACGGCATCGGGGTCGAGGCCCGCCTTCTCGGCAAAGTGCACGCCCTCGGCCAGCGCCTGGACGAGGCCTGCGATGCAGATCTGGTTGACCATCTTGGTCTTCTGGCCTGCACCCGCCGGCCCCAGCCTGCGCACCATCTTCGCAAAGGCGCGGATGACCGGTTCGGCCGCCGCATAGGCATCAGGGTCGCCACCGCACATGACGGTGAGCTGTCCCTTTTGCGCCCCGGCCTCGCCGCCCGACACGGGCGCGTCGACGAAGTGCAGGCCTCTCGAGGCGGCGTCCTGCGCCAGTTCGGCTGCGAGGGTCGCAGAGCCGGTCGTGTGGTCGACCAGGATCGATCCCGGCTTCATCGCGGGGAAAGCCTGGTGGGCCACGTGTCGGATGTCGGGATCGTCGCCCACGCACATGAAGGCCATGTCGACACCCGTAACGGCCTGGCTGACCGAGGTGCTGGCTGTGCCGCCGTGCTCGGCCGCCCAGGCCTGCGAGCGCGCATGGGACCGGTTGAACACATTTACCCGGTGGCCATTGCGCGCGAGGTGCCCTGCCATGGGATAACCCATGCGGCCGAGGCCAATGAAAGCGAGATTTGCCATTCGGCGATTTCCCTTTAAGTTCCGCCACCACCTAGCAGACCGGATGAACCTGAACAATGAAGCGCTTTTTCCGCAACGCGGCCATTACCCTGGTCTTCCTGTCGGGGTTGCTTGCACTCTGGATTGTGGTCACCGCCTTCTGGCTGAAGGGCTCGGTGCCGCAGTTGTCGGGCACCGTCGAGGTCAATGGTCCCGGGGCGCCGGTGAAGATCGTACGCGACCGTGATGGTGTGCCGCACATCATCGCGCAGAGCCGCGACGACGCGCTGTTCGGGCTTGGCTATGTGCATGCGCAGGATCGCCTCTGGCAGATGGAATTCCAGCGGCGCACCGTGCAGGGACGGCTCAGCGAAGTGGCGGGCGCAGCGGCCGTGCTGCCTGACCGCTACCTGCGGACGCTCGGGCTTTATCGTGCGGCGGAGGCATCGGTTTCGCATCTATCGCCCGAGGCGCTTGCCGCGTTCCGCTCGTATGCGGCCGGCGTAAACGCCGCTATCCCGCGCAACGGGAAACCGCTGCCGCCTGAATTCTTCATGCTGGGCGTCGATCCGGATGACTGGACGCCTGCCGACTCCGTGGCGACCCTGAAGGCCATATCGGTGCAGCTGTCATCGAATGCCTTCCAGGAGATCCTGCGGCTGCAATTGCTGCAGCGCATGCCGCCGGAGAAGATCCGCGGGCTCAATCCGCCCCTGCCGCAGGACGTGCTTGACGCCTATCTGGAATATGCACCCAAGCCCGGCACGAAGTTCGCCGATGCTGCCGCAGCGCTCGATGCGATCGCGCCGAGCCTTGCCACGGTCGGGGCGTCGAACAACTGGGTGATCGGGGGCAGCATGACGCAGAGCGGGCTGCCGATGCTGGCGAATGACCCGCACCTTCCCCTGACGGTGCCGGGATTCTGGTACCTCGCCCACCTCAGCTGGCCCGGCGGGTACGCGACCGGGGGCAGCGTTCCGGGTGTCCCCGGCATCGTGTCGGGCCGCACGGCCAACATATCCTGGGGCCTGACCACGACCCACGCAGACACCCAGGATCTCTATTGGGAAAAACTCGATCCGGAGAATTCGCTGGCCTATCTCACGCCTGCGGGGCCGCAACGCTTCGAGACGCGGCGCGAGGTTATCAAGGTGCGGCTTGGCCGAGACCAGGAGATCCGCGTCCGCAGCACGCGCAATGGTCCGGTCTTGCCGACCGACGAACCGCGGCTCAAGGCCCTTGTTCCCGAGGGTTACGTCATGTCGCTGCGATGGCCAGCCCTGTCACACGAAGACCGCACCGGCGAGACGCTGCTGCGCATCCTCGATGCCCCGGATGCGAGCCCGGAAACGATCGGGCAGATCTTCGAACCCTACAACGCACCGATCCAGAGCTTTGTCTATGCGGACACAAAGGGGCATACCGGGCTGATCCTGCCGGGCCGCATTCCTGTGCGCGACCCCGAGAACCGCGTGGCTGGCCTGCTGCCGTCGGACGGGCGCAAGGCTGCGCATGACTGGAAAGGCTATCTCACGGGCGCAGATGCGCCATCCTGGACCGGCGGCGCCGGAGACGTCTTTGTCACCGCGAACAACAACATGGTGCCGCCCGACTACAAGCCCATGATCGCGAAGGACTTCGACGCCGCGTACCGGGCAACCCGCATCAAGGAACTTCTCGCCGGTCACGAGGGGAAGCACGACATCGACAGTTTCCGCCGGATCCAGCTGGATGTTGCCGAACGCTTCGCGATCGACGCCCTTCCCGGCTTCATCACGCTGGCGCAATCCGGCGGTGACGACTTGCAGCCAGCCCTGGAACTGCTGTCGGGATGGGACCGCCAGATGACGACGGATGCGGCAGCGCCGCTTGTCTTCGCGGGATGGATGCGTGCGCTGCTGCAAGGCCTCTTCGAGGATGAAGCCGGAGACCTGTTCCGGCAGATGTGGGGCGACAGGCCTGACTTCCTCGCCGCGGTTTCAGCCGGCGATCCCGACGCGGTGCGCCTGTGCGATGACACACGCACGCCGACGCCCGAGAGCTGCGCCGTGATTGCCGCCAGAAGCCTGCGCACGGCGCTGGCCGAATTGCGCGACCGTCATGGCGATGACATGGGTACGTGGCGCTGGGGTGATGCCCATCGGGCCACGTTCTCGCACACGCCGTTTGGCTTCATTCCGGTCCTGTCGTCGATTTTCGGCTTCTCGCACGAGATAAGTGGCGGCAATTCGACCATCCAGCGCGCGGCCTATCGCTATTCCAATGCCAATCCCTTCGCTGCCGTGCACGGCAGCGGCTATCGCGGGATCTATGACATGGGCGCCGAGGAGAAGTCGCTTTTCATGGCGTCGACCGGCCAGAGCGGAAACGTGTTCTCGCCATTCTATGACAACCTGGCTCCGCGCTGGGCGAAGGGTGAGTACCTTCAGGTCCGCACAAATGTCGGCGACATCGAGGCCAGCGCAGTCGGCGTTCTCACGCTTCAGCCGGCTTCACCGGGTGCCGAGAGCGCACGATAGGCGCCGCGATAATAGAGCAACGGCGCCTCGTGGCCCGCGTGACTGCAACCCAGCACGCGACCCAGGAAAATCACATGGTCGCCAGCGTCGATACGTTGCTCGACCGCACATTCGAAGGTGGCGATTGCCGTGCGGAGCACGGGCACCCCGTTTGGTCCATCCGCCAGTTCGTCGGCGTTCAGCGCAAACTGTCCCTTGCGCGACAGGCGCCGCGAGAGGTCCCTGTCGTCCTGCCCGAGCATGCTGATCCCGAACTGGCCCACCTGCATCAGGAGGGGGAAACGATCCGAGCCCCTGTCGAGGCTCCACAGCACGAGGGGGGGATCGAGGGACACCGATGCGAAGGAATTGATCGTCAGGCCGACGGTTCCGGCGTCGCCCGCCCGGGCTGAAATGACTGCGACACCTGTCGCAAAATGACCCAAAGCATCCCGAAAGGCGCGTGAATTCAACGTCATTGGACCATCCCGGATGCGCTCAAGGGCGCGTTAAGACCCCGTGCGCCATAATCATCGCTGAACGCAGTAAAGGTGCGGCCAGCCAAAGACAAGCCCTCAACCAGGGCCATGGCGGTGCCGTAACGGCGGGGATGGGGAACGGCACGACATGGCGAAAGGCACGCAAGCGCCCACGATCATAAAGAAGATCAAAAAGGGTGGGCATGCAGGTCACCATGGCGGCGCGTGGAAGGTTGCCTATGCCGACTTCGTGACCGCGATGATGGCCTTCTTCCTGCTGATGTGGCTCATCAACACCACGACGCCTGAACAGAAGCGCGGGATCGCGGACTACTTCGCGCCTGAATCGGTCAGCCGCTCGAACTCTGGCAATGGCGCCATGCTCTCGGGCACATCTGTGGCCGAAGACGGCGCCGAGGGCGCGGGCCAGCTGGCGGCAAAGACGGCACTGCGTCCGCCCAAGGACGCCGACCAGAAGAACGAACAGGCCGCCGAGGATGGCGAGCGGCCCGAGGATGATGCCGGCAGCGACGCCGCTCAGGAGCGCGCTGCAATCAGGCTGCGGCAGGCCATGCAGGACATGCCCGACTTCGCCAAGCTGTCCAGGCACATCCTGATCGACATGACGCCCGAAGGGGCGCGCATCCAGCTCATAGACCAGGACGGGCGGTCCATGTTCGAGCCCGGCAGCGCTGAGCCGACGCCGGAGGTCAGAACCCTCCTCGAAGAGGTGGGCAAGGTCATCGAAGAGTTCCCCAACCGGATCTCGATTTCTGGCCACACGGACGGGGAGAACTTCTCTGGACCCGGTGGCTACACGAATTGGGACCTGTCATCGGCACGGGCCAACGCTACCCTGCGCATCCTGCAGCAAGGCGGCCTTCCTGATGGAAGGGTGGCCGAGGTCGTCGGCAAAGCGGGTGCCGATCCGCTTTACCCCGAAAATCCCTATGCCTCGGCCAACCGCCGCATCAGCATCATCCTGCTCAAGGAAGCCCCGGTCCTGCCGCCGAATCTCTAGGCACCCCGGGATCGCTGCGACAGACCGATTTTGCCAGTTCCCATGGGCACGCGTCTGTGTGAGATTAATCGCGTGTGGCCCCTTTCCACTGATTCGGGCCGGTTTTTGCGCGGGACCTGTTGTCGTGTCAGAGCAGTTTGGCACCAAGATACCCAAATTCTACCAAACCGCGCCTGCACCCTGCCCTTATCTGCCCGGCAAGATGGAGACGAAGGTGTTTACCCGCCTGACGGGTGATGCCGCCCGGAGCCTGAACGACGTGCTGACCCACGCCGGGTTCCGTCGCAGCCAGAGCATGGCCTATCGGCCGACCTGCGCGACCTGCCAGGCATGCCTCTCGGTGCGCGTCGTGGTGGATGCGTTCGAGGCATCACGGTCGTTCCAGCGTGTGCTTGCGCGCAATAGCGACCTGCAGGCCGAGGTCGTCGATCCCTGGGCTTCGGAAGAACAGTTCCGGCTGCTGCGGCGCTATCTCGACCTGCGTCACATCGATGGTGGCATGTCGGACATGACCATGTTCGACTATGTCGCGATGGTCGAGGACTCGGCTGTCGAGACCCATCTTGTCGAGTACCGGTACACGACCGGCCCGAACACCGGAGACCTTGCGGCTGTGGCGCTGACGGACCTGCTGGGTGACGGGCTCTCGATGGTCTACAGCTTCTACAATGCCGACGATGACGGGCGCAGCCTCGGGACCTTCATGGTTCTCGACCACATCGAACAGGCGAGAAGCCGGGGGCTGCCATACGTCTATCTGGGGTATTGGATCGAGGGCAGCCGCAAGATGGCCTACAAGGCCCGGTTTGCCCCGCTTGAAGGCCGCCGGGAAGGTGGCTGGGTCCCCTTGCAGCGCCCGTGAAGGCGCAGCACACTGGACGGAATCTGCGTCCCGGGGGCTGCCACTGATGTCCAACATGTCCAACAATGTACGCCTCGCCATCCTTGTGGCTGCGCTTGGCTATTTCGTCGACGTCTTCGACCTTATCCTGTTTTCGATCCTCAGGGTCTCGAGCCTGACAGACCTCGGGGTCGCAGGCGATGACCTGGTGACCGTGGGTACCTATCTGCTGAACTGGCAGATGGGCGGGTTCCTGGTCGGCGGGGTGCTGTGGGGCGTGATCGGCGACAAGGTGGGGCGCATCGAGTTGCTGTTCGGCTCCATCCTTCTGTATTCCGTGGGCAACATCCTGAACGGCTTTGTTGGACAATTCGGGCCAGGCGTGGACGCCGTGCTGTCACCCATCGACCAGTATGCGGTGCTTCGGTTCATCACAGGGATCGGTCTTGCCGGCGAGATCGGTGGCGGCATCACGCTCGTGGCAGAACTCCTGCCGAAGAACGTCCGCGGCTATGGCACGACGATCGTGGTGGCAACAGGCGTGGCGGGCGCGGTGGCTGCGGCGTTAGTCTATGAATACTTCACATGGCGCGGCGCCTATATCTTCGGTGGTGTCATGGGGCTCGGCCTGCTCGCGCTGCGCCTTTCTGTTGCAGAGTCCGGCATCTTCAAGGCCGTGGCTGCGCAGGAGGATGTCGCCCGCGGCAACTTCCTCATGCTGTTCACGTCATGGGACCGCTTCAGTCGCTACATGAACTGCATCCTGGTAGGCTTGCCGATCTGGTACTCGCTGGCGATCCTCGTCACATTCTCGCCGGAAATCGCCAAGGCGCTGGGTGTTGTCGATCCCATCATCGCGGGCACGTCGGTCTTCTGGTTCTATTGCGGCATCACCATCGGCAGCGTTGCCAACGGGTTGTTCAG
>JBILGJ010000003.1:0-19731 GCA_044351125.1 Micropepsaceae bacterium | reverse complement strand
CCTTCCACACGGAACCGACCGAGACACCCGTGCGACCACCCAGCCTGTGCTGCTGACCATCGACGGGTTGAACACGAACGGGGCGAATGTCGCATTCTACGCTGACGGAGCCGCTCCAAACGACTGGTCGGCTGACGCGCTCGGCGGACTTGATCGCGTGGTTTATCTATTTGATGGCAGGGACGCCGCAGCCACGGAGGCAGCCCGCGCGCACTGGAAGCAGGCGCGCAGTTCAGGATTCAGCACGACCTACTGGCAGCAATCGGATGCCGGCAAATGGGAGAAGAAGGCTTGAGCCGTCACTCCTGTCCGCTGCGGGGAAACCATGGCACGAACGCCGGTGTCCGGGCGATGTATTCAGCATAGCCGGGTCGCGTCTTTTCAAGCTGTTCCTCCAGCAGGGGTACCCCGCTGACCCGCGTGAGCAGAAACGTAAGCAGGATGGGCGCGGGCAAGGACCAGAGCCCAAGTGGCGTCTCGCTGGCAATCAGGAACAGACCCCATCCAACGCATGCATCGCCGAAATAGTTGGGGTGTCGCGTATAGCGCCATAGTCCGCTGTCCAGGACGCGTCCCTTGTTCTTCGGATCAGCCTTGAACCGAACCAGTTGCCAGTCGCCTATCGTCTCGAAGGCAAGGCCGAACAGCACAACAACGACGCCAGCCTGCGCAAACAGGCCGAGTTCAGTTCCCGCAATGCCGATCTGCCCGAGTTGCACGGGCAGCGCGACAATGAATTGAAGGATGCCCTGGAGAAGAAATACCTGCACGCCAGCCGTGAACGCAAAGCTCCAGCCGCGCCGCGCTTCTGCGCTGCGCATGATGGCGCGATAGCGTGCGTCGACGCCATGCATTCGCCAGCGCCAGAAGAGGTAGAGGCCGAGCCTGAGCCCCCAGGCAGCACACAAGACCAGCAGCAACATCGCATGTACACCGGCATCGGCAAGCTGCAGATGTGTCGACAGCGCCAGAGCAACAATCCCAAGCGCCCACCAGCTGTCAACGAAGCTCACATCCTGCAAGCGCAGGCTCACCAGCCACAGGACAAAGAAACACACGGCCGAAACGGCCGCATTCACCAGAAGGATTTCAGTCGCAGACATGTCGCTCATGGGTAGTCCTACGCTGGAATCTTGCCCGCGGATGACGCTGCAGGATTGAACCATGGCCAACCAACGCGCAAGTCCAGGGGAGGGCATTGAAGCGCTGAAAGGGCAGGAATGCGCCGCGGGCCCGTCAAGCACCCGGCCATTTACACAAAAATTGCCATTTGCTGCTGGCAAAACTGCCTTCACGGGCCCGGCCGGACGGGCCAGGGCCCGATAACCGGATGATCACCCCTCATGCTCTAGACTTTTGACTGGTATCCGCCCCCAGGACTGAAGCGATTGAACCCCGCAACTGACACATCCCACCTGACGGCGGAAACGTCCGAAAAGATCGAGCGTGAGACCGTGCGCCTCGCGTTTGGACATTGGCTTACCTACGTCGATGGAGCCCCCATCTCGCTGATCGTCACATTCCTCATGTGCGGTTTCTTCCCTGAAATCGGAAGCACAAGCCTCGAGGCCGGTGTGTTTTTCATGTCGTGTGTGACGGCCTGGACCGCCGGCGCGACCCTCGTGTTTGCGTTCTACAATCGCGCAGAGGCCAGGTATTCGCCAAACTTCTGGCGTGGCATCCTGACGGCGATCTGGTGCACCCATGCCATGCTGGCTGGCTCCATGTTGTTCATATTCTGGGATGAAGCAAACAATGTGAACCAGGCGATCCTCTGCACCGTGATCCTCGGCGTCATGGTCTGGTATTTCTTTGCCCTTGCCATGTGTCTGAAGGCGCTGGTCCCGGCATTATGCAGCGTGGCCTTTGTCAGTGTTACGGCATTTGTCATTCACGGCGACACGCTCTCGAAAGTATTCAGCATCCTGCTGCCGATGTTCATGTGGATCCTGCTGACCTATGGCATCAAGGCATCGCGCAGCTATAGCACGGCCCTGCGGCTCCGATTTGAAAACGAAGAACTCGCAGAGGCTCTTGCACGAGCAAACCAGGCCAAGAGCGCGTTTCTCGCATCCATGAGCCACGAACTTCGCACGCCCCTGAACGCGATCATCGGTTACACCGACCTCATGCGCCAGCGCACCTTCGGTCCGGTTGTGCCGCACCGCTATGCGGCCTACGTCGATGATATTCATGCCAGCGGTCAGCACCTGCTGCAGATGATCAACGACCTGCTCGACATTGCAAAGATCGAATCGGGAAAAATGGAGCTCGTCTTCGAAACCGTTCGCCTGCAGGAGATCGCCCAGACCGCAATGCGGCTGGTCGAGCCACAGGCCGACCGCGCCAACATCGGGTTGGCCATGAACTTTGCAGGGGATGCGCTGATCCACGCTGACGAGCGTGCGATCAAGCAGATCCTGGTCAATCTGCTTTCAAACGCCGTGAAATTCAGTAAGCCCGGAAGCGAAGCCGTGGTGTTTTGCCGGCAGGCACCTGATGGTCGGCTGTGCATCGGCGTGAGGGACTCAGGGGTGGGCATGACCCCCGAAGTGATGGAGCGCGTGCTTCTTCCCTTCGAGCAGGGATCCGACGCCTATACGGTGGAGGGGCGCGGCACGGGTCTTGGCCTTCCGATCTGCAAGCAGCTGGTCGAAGCCCATGGGGGCCGTCTGCAGATGGACAGCACGCCGGGTGTCGGCTCGACCATCTGGGCCGAGTTCCCGCCCGAACGCATCATACGAGAAGCCGTCGTCGCCTGACGGCTCAACCGGATTTCGTTCAGTTGGCGGCCTTGCCTTCGCGGGTGCCAGCTTCCCGTTTTTTGTCCATCTCTTCCATGTAGGCGATCAGCGCATCCACCTCGACATCCCCGAAGCCAAAATTCGGCATGGGCAGGTTTTTGTATTGTGCGAGCAGCGCCACGGCGAGCGGATCACCCTCTTCGATCATCTTGTCGGGCTCCTTCAGCCACCGCCTCAGCCAAGGGCGGGGCCGTGCGCTTGCAACATTGGCGAGATC
Organism: Micropepsaceae bacterium; assembly: GCA_044351125.1. GTDB lineage: Bacteria > Pseudomonadota > Alphaproteobacteria > Micropepsales > Micropepsaceae > SZUA-430. The sequence goes on along the minus strand of JBILGJ010000003.1, from coordinate 16,710 downwards.
AGGTCCCAGGCGATCCCCACCGCCCATCGTGTGACAGGCCTGGCAACGTGTCCGGTAGAGATATTCCCCTCGCGAATTGAGCTTCACTTCAGGAGCCGCATCATAACCCTTGTGGGTGCCACTAAGGCTGATGTCGTAGTTCGTCAGCGTATCGGTTAGCAGGTTGGCGAGGATCTTGGGATCGTCGAACACGGACCGCTTGAGCCATTGCCCAAGCTTCTCGTTGCCAAGCCGGATGCTGGTATCATGATCCCTCGGGCTGGCAGGGTCTGTAACCTTCATGGCGAGCTTGCTTATCAGAAGGTCAACGTCGGACTTCTTTCCCGTAAGGAACATCCACCCTGGCTTTACCCCATAGGTCTGCATGTACCTCTTCAGTGCAGCGGGAGAGTCATTTTCCGGATCAATCGAGATCGAGTACATGAACACATTCTTGCCAACCCGGTCGCCAAGCATCTCCTGCACCCGCAGCAGGTTCGCAGTATCGAGCGGGCAGATGTCCTTGCATGTTGTGAACATGAAGTTGATCGTGACGATCTTGTCCTTGATCAGATCGTCGTAGAAGCGATGCTTTTTGCCGTCCTGGTCCGTCAGGATGACATTCGGAAAGTAGTTGCGCCGCCACTCGGTTGCACCAGCATCAGCCAGGCCAAACACCAACAACGCGGCAAGCAGGACATGCCTGAGCATGGGACCACCGAAAGGATAAAATTCTTATTCTGCCGCAAACGGCAATGACGTTTCTCTAGCAGAACCCGGGGCCCAGGTGGAAGGCCCGCGTCTGAACGCGGGTCCAATCCACATCAGTTGGCTGTGGCTAACGAGAAGGTTGGCTCATAGTTTGCCACCTTCCCATTTCTCGCGCAGCCTCAAGGATCATCTCGATCGCGCCGTAAAGGGATCCGAGGGCGAAGAGCTGTCTGCCAATGCGATCGAGCAGCGCATGTCACGTTTGCGCAGGATCCTCGACCAAGCAGATGCCAGCGTTCGGATCACGACCATCCGTGGCTCGGGCTATGTGCTCGAGCCAAAGCGCACGGCGCATTTCGCAAACCCCAGCCATGCGCTGGATGCCGCCCGAGAGACGTGAAGCCGGTCAGCTATTCGGCTGCCCGCTGCCTCAGGGCCGCGTCAAACGGCACCACATTGGCCGGCAACGGCTTTGTCCGGGGACGTTTCCGCGGTTGCGGTTTGGCCATGGGTTCATGAATGCCGGCGTCCTCTCCGGCCTCAAGGAAGGCATCGAGTACTTCGATGAGCTTCATGCACTGGAACCACGCATAGGGCGTCTGTGTGCCCGTGGTCATCCGTTCAATAGCCCAGTCTTTCAGCACGCGCATTTGCGTGTCAGGCGTCCTAGCCGTTCTCATTCAGTGAAGTCCTGCCCCCGAGAAGAAACTGATCATCGCGAATCAGCCAAGCCAGAGTGCGTCCGGGGCGGTTAATTGGTGCTTAATGGCGCTCAGGCGCCGGTTTCCAGTGTGCGCATCGCCACCTCATAGGCATCGCTGGCCTCCAGCCACGATGTCTCGGCCTCTTCGAGTTGACGCTGCAGTTCGGCACGCTGCCGGGTCAGGCTGGTGATCCGTGCAGGATCCTTCTCGTAAAGACCTGGATCATTAAGGGTGACATCAAGCTTGCCGATGTCTGCCTGCAATCGGGAGATTTTCTTCTCGGCGTCGTCAGCCGTTCGCTTGAGAGGGGCGAGCTGTGCCCTTCGGTCGGCTGCAAGGCGACGTTCCTCGGCCCGCGAGGCTTTGGCGGCCTGCGCCGCCGCTTTGCCGCCGGCGGGCTTTCGCTCGTCCAAAAGAATCCGCCGGTAATCCTCCATGTCCCCGTCAAACGGCGTGACGCGTCCGTTCGCCACGAGCCATAGCCGGTCGGCGCAAGTCTCGATCAGGTGTGGGTCATGGCTGATAAGCAGCACAGCCCCCGGGTAATCATTGAGCGCCAGCACCAGTGCTTCGCGGCTGTCGATGTCGAGGTGGTTCGTTGGTTCGTCAAGGATAAGCAGATGCGGCGCATCCAGCGCCGCGATCATGATCAGAAGGCGCGCACGCTCGCCACCCGACAGGTTGCCGATCGCGGTATCGGCCTTTGACTCTGGGAACCCGGCAGCACCCAACCTGTTCCGCGCCTCCTGCTCGCGCAGGTTCGGGATCAGGCGCATCAGCTGTTGGACCGGTGTCAGGTTCCCAGGCATTTCGTCGAGTTGATGCTGCGCAAAATACCCGATGCGCAGTCGCCGCGCCTTGGTGATGGAGCCGTCCATGGGCTTCAGGCGGCTGGAGATCAGCTTGGCAAAGGTCGACTTGCCGTTTCCGTTCGCACCGAGAAGGGCAATCCTGTCATCCGGGTCGATCCGCAGGTCCATCGACGAAAGTACGGCACGCTCGCCGTAGCCCGCAACGACACGGTCGAGAGCCAGGAGCGGCGGCGATAGCTCTTCCGGTTCGCCGAGCCGGAATGGCGCCACGCGCTCATTGCTGATGCCGGCGATGGGCTGAAGTTTCGCGATGGCCTTGAGCCGACTCTGCGCCTGTCGGGCCTTCGAAGCCTTGTAGCGGAAGCGGTCGACAAAAGCCTGCATGTGCTTGCGTTGCGCTTCCTGCTTGGTGCGCTGCGCCTCCGCCACGGCCATGCGTTCGGCCCGTGTACGCTCAAAGGTGTCGTACGTGCCCGTGTAGAACGTAAGCTTGCGCTCCTCCAAATGAAGGATGGAGTCGACGGCCGTGTTCAGCAGGCCCCGATCATGGCTGATCAGCAGTAGCGTGCCCTGATAGCGCCGCAGGTACTGTTCCAGCCACAGCGAACCTTCGAGGTCGAGATAGTTGGTAGGCTCGTCCAGAAGCAGCAGCTCGGGATTGGCAAAGAGAACGGCCGCGAGCGCAACGCGCATGCGCCATCCACCGGAAAAGTCAGAGCATGGCCGCTGCTGTGCCGCAGCATCGAAGCCAAGGCCGGCAAGTATTTCGGCCGCCCGTGCCGGCGCACGGTGCGCGCCGATATCGGTCAGTCGCGTTTCAATCTCGGCAATCCGCATGGGGTCGCCGGCGGTCTCTGCCTCCTTGAGGAGCGCCGTGCGCTCGACATCCGCCTCAAGAACCGTATCGATCAGGCTGGTGGGGCCGCCAGGGACTTCCTGAGCCACCCCGCCAATGCGCCATTCGCGGGGCACCGTGATGTCGCCCCCGTCGCTCTCGATTTCCCCCCGGATCAGGCGGAAGAGCGTGGTTTTTCCCGTCCCGTTACGGCCCACAAGGCCGACCTTGTGACCGCCAGGGATATTCGCGCTCGCCTGTTCGAACAGGGGGCGTCCTTCGATCCGGTAGGTGAGTTCATCTATGCGCAGCATGAGCCGCGCTCTCTAGACTGCTTCAGGGGCCCAGGGGAAGGGTGAATGGCCCAGCCGCGGCAAAAAGGGGGAGGGCAGGCGGCTTGCGGGCCGAAGGGGGCATCGGTATATGGGCGCCAACCATTTCCAACCGAACAAGCAAGGAATTCCCCCAAATGGCGACCGAACGCACGCTTTCAATCATCAAGCCCGACGCCACCCGCCGCAACCTGACCGGCAAGATCATCGACCGCTTCGAAACCGCGGGCCTCCGGGTCGTCGCCCAGAAGCGCCTGTGGCTGTCCCAGAAGCAGGCCGAGGCCTTCTACGCGGTGCACAAGGCGCGCCCGTTCTACAACGACCTGGTAAAGTTCATGATGTCAGGCCCGGTGGTGGTGCAGGTGCTCGAGGGTGAAAATGCCGTAGCTAAGAACCGTGAAGTCATGGGCGCAACCGACCCCTCCAAGGCGGCAGCCGGCACGATCCGCAAGGACTTCGCCGAATCCATCGAGGCGAACTCGGTCCACGGCTCCGACAGCGCCGAAAACGCCGCCAACGAGATCCGGTTCTTCTTCGCCGACACCGAAGTCGTCGGCTAGGCGACAAGCAGCCATCATCCGCCTCATCGCGGCGTCGATCCTCCGGGATCGGCGCCTTTTTTCGTCATGCGTCCCCGGGCCGCATGCCTGCACCTTGAATATTGGCGGTCGCATCAGTAATTTCTGTGAAGACAGAAATAACTGACAGGTGATGCCATGCCGATGCCTGCGGTCCTTGAAAAGGTCGTCCTGCACTGGGGTGAGATGGGGGCTCGCTGGGGCGTCAATCGTTCCGTAGCCCAGATCCACGCGCTGCTTTGGCTGACTGGCCGGGCGATGACGGCCGAGGAAATCTCCGAGACCCTTGGTATAGCGCGATCGAACGCTTCCAACTCGCTCGAGGAGCTTCAGTCCTACCGTCTCGTTACACTTGTCCACGTGATCGGCGACCGTCGCAACTATTACGAGGTCAAGGGTGATACCTGGGACATCGTCCAGGCCATTGTTGACGAGCGGAAGAAGCGCGAGATCGACCCGACCCTCGGCGTGCTGCGGGATGCCAAGGCCATGGCCGATGCCGACGCGACGACGCCCGCGGAAATCCGCGTCAGGCTCGAGGAAATGCTCGGCTTCATCGAGCGCATGACAGGCTGGTACGAGCAGATGCGGCGGGTTCCGCGCCCAACCCTCCAGAGACTGATCCGGCTCGGTGCAGGCGTTGTGAGGTTCGTCAGCAAGAAGGCAGGCTAGCCATGGCACAGGCAATCGATCGCTGGCTCTGGAAAGGCCCAAGGCCCGTCGCCGAAACATTCAACGGCGGGCGCAATGACACGATCATGCGCATCATTGGGGCGAGGGCCTGGCTGTCACTGCCCGTACCCATTCGCGAGCGCTTCGAGCGCGTGGCACCCGCCATCTATCAAGGTGAGGCCGAAACCCGTCTCAGCCCTGTCGGGCGCTTCTTTGCCTTGTTGTTGCTGCCTTTGGGGGCACCCATGCCGGTCCTTTCCGGTCGAAGGAAGGCGGCAGTTCATGTCGGAATGAAGGACGGAGGCATGTCATGGACGCGGATATACCGCGGGCCCGCCGGCCTCTCATTCCGCATGCGCTCGATCAAGCGCTTGTCGGACGACGGGCGCCTCTTCGAGTGCTGCGCGGGCGGATGGACGATGCTGCTTGATGTCTTCGCCGACCAGGGCAGCCTTGTCTTCCGCGCGCGCGGGTTTTACTGGCGCCTCGGAAGGGTCAGCATCGGGATACCACTCTGGCTGACGCCGGGCATTGCCGAGGTTCGTCACACCGAAATCGGCGGTGGTGCGTTCCGCTTCACGTTGTCCTTCGACCATCCATGGTTTGGTCGCACGGTGTGGCAGGACGGCATTTTTCTCGATCCGCAGGAGAATAAGCGATGACCTTCACGATGCTAGGCCTGCTGGCGTTCCAGATCCTGTTCGGCGCCCTCGACAACGTGCTTCATCACGAAATCACCGAGCGTCTGCCGTCCCGGCCATCGGCGCGCCGCGAACTCGCTCTGCACAGTGGGCGCGAGGCGATCTATGGTGTCCTGTTCCTGCTGTTTGCCTGGATCGAGCCGGCAGGCATCGTGGCAATCGGCGTCCTTGGGTTGCTGGTCGTCGAGGTCGTGATCACCCTTGCCGATTTCCTCGAAGAAGACCGCACCCGCAAGCTCCCGCCATTCGAGCGCGTCCTGCACACGATCCTGGCAATTTCTTACGGAGCCTTTCTGCTTCTGGCGGTTCCATGGCTCATCGGGCAAGCCTTTGCCCCAACCGGGTTTGCCTGGGTGGATCACGGTATCTTCTCCTGGTTCCTGACGATGGCCAGCGTTGGCGTCTTCGGATTTTCCATTCGCAATGCACTGGCTGTGCGCGCACTTGGGCGGATGGCACCCGCCGCCAACAGGGCCACGCCGAGCGGTCGCTCGGTACTCGTCACCGGCGCAACCGGGTTCATCGGACGGCATCTGGTGGCGCGGCTGCGCGCACGCGGTGACCGTGTGATCGTCCTCTCACGCGATCCACGCCAGGCGCGCGTGCTCTTGGGCCATGAGCTGCTCCATGTTGCAGACCTGAGCGAACTGCCAGCCGAGACGCGCATTGACGCTGTCGTCAACCTGGCCGGCGCACCAATCATTGGTCTTCCCTGGACCGCTGCACGTCGTCGTGCCATCCGCAGCTCACGAATTGAGCTGACTTCACGAATTGTTGATTGGCTCGAAACCCTTGAGGTTCGCCCCCGCGTTCTTGTGAGCGGATCAGCCATCGGCTATTACGGCGACGCAGGTGAAGCGGCCCTCGATGAGCAGGCCGGGCCAGGACACGACTTCGGCGCCACGCTGTGCCGTGACTGGGAAGCAGAAGCCCTGAAGGCGGAAGGCCTAGGCATTCGCGTTGTTTGTCTTCGGATCGGGTTGGTGCTCGACGGCGCCGGCGGCGCGCTGCCCATGATGGCGCTTCCGGCCCGCATTGGACTTGGCGCCGTTCTTGGCGGCGGGCGCCAGTGGATGGCATGGATCACGCGCAGCGATCTGGTGCGCATGATCGTCACTGCCATCGACAATGATCGCTGGAGCGGCGCGGTCAATGCTGTAGCTCCGGAACCGATCCGGCACGAGGAATTCCAGCGCGCCATGGCCCGAACCCTGCGTCGCCCGCTGCTGCTGCGGGCGCCAGCATGGGCACTGAGAATGGGTCTGGGCGAAATGGCCTCGATCTTCCTGGGTTCACAGCGCGTATTCCCGGAAAAGGCGAAATCCCTGGGGTTCAGCTTCGATGTGCATTGGGCATCGGACGCGCTTGACATCGCACTGCGGCCGGAACCCGGAATAAGTGCAGGGGTATCAACCCCATTGCAATCAAGGGGCACCATGGACGAAATAGCGGCCAAGAACGGTCCATCCATCGGAGATTTGCATGACACTGACGGTTATCGGCGCGCCGCTGTCGCCTTTCGTGCGGAAGGTGAGGGCCGTCCTCGCCGAGAAGAAGCTGGAGTACAAGCTTGATCCGGTATCGCCGTTTGCACCGCCAACTGGGTTCGAGAAGATATCACCCCTGAAGCGTATCCCGGTTCTGCGCGATGACAGCGTGGGGCCGGACGCCACGATCGCGGACTCTTCCGCGATCTGCGGCTATCTCGAAAAGAAATGTCCCGAACCAGCGCTCTATCCGTCTGAACCCTTTGCCTACGCGCAGGCATTATGGTTCGAGGAGTACGCAGACAGCGACTTTGTCACCACCACCGGTCTTGGCATGTTCAGGCCCGTCGTGCTGAACGCATTGACGGGCAAGGCGCCCGATCTCGCCACGGCAAAGGACGTGTGGGAAACCAAGGTTCCTCGTTTCCTTGACTACTACGAAGCGCACTTGGTGGGCCGTCGCCATTTCGTAGGTGATACCTTCACGATCGCGGACATCGCGGTTGCATCACCCTTCGTGAATGTCGCGCATGCAGGCTTCGCACCTGACACCACGAAGTATCCGAACCTGTCGCGGTTTCTGAAGGAGACCTTGGCAAGGCCAAGCTTTGCCGCCTCGATTGCACATGAACGTAAGGTTCTGTCGGCCACCGGCCTTGCATACGCCCTCTAGCCTCAGGAGTTCGATGACCATGAAAAACATTCTGATGGCCGCCGCGATGGCGGCCGCCTTTGTCGTAACAGGAGCAGCAATGGCCGAGGCAGACGATCCCTTCCTGTGGCTCGAGGAAGTCGAGGGCGAAAAGCCCCTTGCCTGGGTCAAGGCGCAGAACGAGCGCTCCCTGAAACTGCTGCAGTCAGACGCCCGATATTCCGACCTCGAATCCAAGGCGCTCGCCATTCTCGAAGCCAAGGATCGCATACCCTCGCCGTCATTCCGCGCCGGGCAGATCACAAACTTCTGGCAGGACCAGGCCAACGTGCGTGGCATCGTGCGGCGGACCTCGGTCGAGTCTTACATGACGGAAAATCCGCAATGGGAAACCGTCCTCGATATCGATGCGCTGACCAAGGCAGAGAACGCCAACTGGGTATTCAAGGGCTCCAGCTGCCTGCAGCCTGAGGAAAAAATTTGCCTTGTCAGCCTGTCGAACGGCGGAAAGGATGCGGTCGAGGTCCGTGAATTCGACGCGAAGTCGAAAGCCTTCGTCCCCGGCGGTTTCCGCCTCTCCGATGGCAAGCAGAGCGCCGACTGGCTGGACGCCGACACGCTGTATGTGGCGCGTGACTGGGGGCCGGGAACCATGACGGAGTCCGGTTATCCCTTTGTTGTGAAGAAATGGAAGCGTGGCGCGCCTCTTGAGCAGGCCGTAGAGGTGTATCGCGGCACGCCAACCGATGTGGCTGCGAACGCAAGCGTGCTGCGTGATGAGGACGGCAAGGTGCAGGCCGTGATGTTCACGCGCTCACCTTCATTCTTCGAGACTGAATACTACATCGAGGCGGAAGGTGGACCGAAGCGCCTGCCATTCCCGCTCAAGTCAAGCGTTCAGGCCCTCGTCAGCAAGCAACTGATCATTTCCGTCGAGGACGACTGGACATGGCAGGGCAAGACCTTCACGAAGGGCGCCCTGCTGTCCTTCAACCTCGAGGCGCTCAAGGCAGACCCGGCAACAGCAAAGCCGACGCTTGTCTTCGCGCCGGGTCCCCGCGAGTCGGTCGAGCAGGTGTCAAGCACCCGCAATCGCCTGCTGGTGGCTGTATACGAGAACGTGAAGGGTGGCCTTTACGCCTTCATGTTCAATGGCAAGACGTGGAGCCGCCAGAAGTTGAATTTGCCAAATAACGCCTCGATTGGCGTTGTCACCAGTCGTGATGAGGACGACAAGGTTTTCGTCACGGTGACAGGCTTCATCGACCCGGATGCTCTCTATTTTGGCGATGTCATCAAGAACGACTTCAAGCGCGTCAAGGCACTTCCACCCCGCTTTGACGGCTCGGACATCACCGTGGTTCAGCACGAGGCGAAGTCCTCGGATGGCACGATGGTTCCCTACTTCCTTGTGCACAAGAAGGGCCTGAAGCCCGACGGCGCGAATCCGACGCTGCTCTACGCCTATGGTGGTTTCCAGGTCTCGATGACGCCAAGCTACTCGGGCACGATCGGAAAGCTGTGGCTCGAGCGTGGCGGGGTCTATGTCCTGGCTAACATCCGGGGCGGTGGCGAGTTCGGTCCCGCCTGGCACCAGGCGGGCCTGAAGACCAGCCGTCAGGTGATCTATGATGACTTCGTTGCCGTCGCCAACGACTTGGTCAGCCGCAAGATCACGACACCGCGTCGCCTCGGCATCATGGGTGGTTCCAATGGTGGCTTGCTGATGGGGGTCCAGTTGACCCAGCGCCCGGATCTCTGGAATGCAGTCATCATCCAGGTGCCCTTGCTCGACATGCTGCGTTATCACAAGCTTCTGGCAGGCGCTTCGTGGGTGGGAGAATACGGCGACCCCGATGATCCGGTCGAAGGCGCCTTCCTGCGCAGGATCTCGCCGTACCACAATCTGAAGGCGGGCGTGACCTATCCCGAGCCGTTCTTCGTCACTTCATCGAAGGACGACCGTGTTCATCCGGGACACGCGCGCAAGATGGCGGCACGCATGGAACAGATGAAGCTGCCATTCCTCTATTATGAAAACATTGACGGGGGGCATGCTGCGGCATCGAACCAGCGCGAACGTGCGAAGCGTGTCTCGCTCGAGTTCACATACCTCTCGCGCAAGCTGATGGACTGAAGGGCTGCAACCGGACAGACCCATCAATCCGCAAGCATGGGCGTGGCCCGACAATGGCCACGCCCCCTTTCAGTTCGAAGTTTGACGGATGGACATTGTGTTGCGTGCCCTTTGGCGTATCCTCCACGCCCAAATCATGGAGCCGCGCAATGGCAAGAAAAATAAAATCCCTCCTGGCTGGCAGCGCGATCGCACTGGCCTTGGTTTCTGCTCCCGCCTTCGCTGACGGCATGGCGCAGGGCGGAGCGGCCCCTGATAGCGGGTGGTATGCAGGTCTGTTCGCCGGCGCTGCCTGGCCCGAGGACTGGGACCTCAACGAGGTTGACCGCATCGAAATGGATACGGCTTTCGCCTTCGGTGGCGTCCTTGGCAAGCAGGTGCAGGACAACGTCAGGGTCGAGCTCGAGGTATCGAACTGGAACGCCGATGGTGACTGCACGATCGGCAAATGTGGTATCCTCGCCCTCGACATGGACACGTTATCGGTCCTTGGAAACGCGTGGGTCGACATTCCGGTCGAGTCGGCGCTGACCCCCTATGTCGGCGCAGGCCTGGGCGTGAGCTGGGTCGAGCTGTCAGGTGACGGGCTCTCTGACACGGGCACCGGCTTCACATGGCAGTTGGGTGCGGGCGTGCGTGCGGACCTCAGCCCCAAGGTGACCATCGACATCGGCTATCGGTACAAGTCGGCGGACATGGATAGTGACGATTTCAATGGTTTCGGCGGATTATCCAGCCGTGACTTTGATGCGCGTGCCCACGTTCTGCAGGCAGGCCTCAATTACCGCTTCTGAGCCGGCCCCGCATCGGTCACCCTGACCGTGACATGGCCGTCGATGACGTCAAAGGACACAAGGCCGTCGGCAAGAGCCGGCGGCCTTTCCTTTCTTTGGGGCTCTGAGGAGGCCAAGCCGCGCACGATGATCGTGCGCGCAAGCCCTTCGATCCTGAGCGGTGTCATCTGGGGAATGGTTGCGCAAAGCCATTCAACACGCGCGCGTGTCAACGCACCCGTTAGCAGGGCATCTTTGGGCTTGCGGTCGCCCTGGGGGGCAGAGGTGTCATCGGGTTGCGGTTCACCTTGCCACTCACCGGTCATAAGCCGGGGAAGTTGCGATGCAAGAAGTGTCGTCCCGGCCTTTACGAGTTCCATATAGTACAGGCTCAGGTTCCGGTCCGGTGGGAAGGCAACTGCTTGCCGCGCAAGAATGTTTCCTCGGTCGAATTCCGGAGAAACCAGATGAAGGGTAAGCCCACCATGCGCATGGATCGCGGCATCCCACAGCAAGTTGAATATTGGATTGGGACCTCGATACGCCGGCAGCAGCGAGGGGTGCACGTTCACAACGCGGTGCTCAAACGCCTCAAGAAGCGGAATTGTGATGAGATCCGGGTAAAGCAGGCTGATCACGACGTCAGCACCCGATCGCTTTGCAGCCTCGCTGCAACCAGGCCAGTCACGAAGGCGCTTGACGGCCCGCACCGGTACCCGCGCCCTTTCTTCAAGACCATGCAGCGACAGGCCGGGCGCGCGTCGCGCCAACTCTCGATCCTGGGAAAAGTCCGCAGAAGTGCGCAGGCGCTCCGGGTACCAGATGGCTGCTACCTTGTGCCCGGCCATCATCAACCCGCGCGCAATGCCCATGCTGACGGGGTTGGGAACACCCAGGATCAGCGCTGACAGGGGTTTCGTCGTTTGGGGCACCGGGGGGCGTCACATCGGTAAGAGGGGTTGCGCAGGTCTCCTCGCACGAGAAATCAGGATTTGACCACCCCGAGGTCAATCAGGCTCCGGGCCGACGCCTCTATTGCCTCGGCATTGCCGATGCGCGTCCAGCCCAGCATGGCCACGGCCTTGCCGCTGGTCGCAGGCCGATAGCGGCCCAGCTCCGGAACGATCTGCGCAACGAGCGGATCGAATTTTCCAAAAAGGCGCACAAGCCAGTTCGGGAGTTCGCGCGTTGGAACCTTGCGCGCGTCGGTTCCCATCCGCTCCCTGAGGACACGGGCAATCTCGAGGAGCCAGGTAAAGCCCTCGTTTGTCGCGATGAACCGCTGACCCGCTGCAGCAGGATGGCGCATCGCCAGGATGTGGAGGCTCGCAACATCGCGCACGTCCACCAGCGGGAAGCCGATCTTTGGGCAGCCCGGCATCTTGCCTTCCAGCAGGATCTTCACCAGCTCGAGCGAGGTCGAGAAATCCTTGCCCAGCAGGGGGCCAAGAACGGCGACGGGATTGACGGTCGCTATCTCAAGCCCCTCGCGCTTGGCAAAATCCCAGGCGGCAAGTTCAGCGATTGTCTTGGACTTGACGTATGCACTCGCGTCACGGCTTCGAGGGTCTGTCCAGTCCGCCTCGGTATAGGGGGCGTTGGCATCCAATCGCTGCCCGTAGGCGATGGCGGCAAAGGACGATGTGACAACGGCACGCTTCACGCCTGCCGACTTTGCAGCCTTCAATGCGCGCAACGTGCCCTCGCGGGCCGGAACGATCAGATCATCCTCGTGCTTGGGCAGTCCTGTGGGGAAGGGTGAGGCAACATGGAGTACGTAATCGCAGCCCCTCGCTGCATCCGACCATCCCTCATCCGACATGAGATCGGCCTTCACGAAGCTGAGACGGTCACCGGCCTGCACGCCACCAACCTCTATCATCTCGCGGACTTCACCTTCGCGGGACGGCGTGCGCAGCGTTGCCCGCACGCGTGATCCGGACTTGATGAGTTGCACGATCGTATGCGCGCCGATGAAGCCCGATCCGCCCGTGACCAGTACAAGCTCGCTCATGGTTTCTCCCGTTCCGTCCCTGAATCTGGGAATGCAAGGTGGAACCTACACCCTGGTGGTAAAGCACGCCACACTCAGCGCGCCCCGCGTGGGCGGATGTTGTCTTGCCCTCATGTCGCATTTCGGCGACAAACGTCTCAAGCGCCCGCAAACGGCAAGAGGCTCAAGGCGAATGGCAAGCGACGTTCTGATAGTTGGCGGCGGTCACAACGGTTTGGTCTGCGCCTTTTACCTCGCGCGTGCAGGCCTTAAAGTGACCGTTCTCGAGCGCCGGAACATCGTGGGCGGTGCCGCCGTCACGGAAACCTTTCACCCCGGTTTTCGCAATTCGGTCGCCAGCTACACCGTAAGCCTGCTCAACCCCAAGGTCATTGCCGACCTTGAACTGGCTCGGCATGGGCTGAAAATTGTCCATCGCAAGCTCACGAATTTCCTGCCGCTCGATGAGCGCAGTTATCTGAAGCTGGGCGCTGGACGGACGAGGGACGAGGTCGCGAAGTTCTCGGGCCGCGACGCGGAGGCGCTCGACCGCTATTACGAGCGTACGGGTGCGCTTGCCGATGTCCTGCGAGATCTCGTGCTGATGAGCCCACCTAATGTCGTCGAAGGCGGATGGTTCGGCGCGATCCCGGAGTTGCTCAGGTCTGCAAGCCTCGGAACGCGTCTGGCCGACATGCCCATGCAGTTGCGTCGCGATTTGCTGGCGATCTTTACCCGCTCTGCAGGTGAATATCTTGACGGCTGGTTCGAAAGCGATCCGATCAAGGCGATCTTCGGCTTTGACGGCATTGTCGGAAACTACGCCTCACCCTACACGCCAGGCACCGCCTATGTGTTGCTTCACCACCTCTTCGGCGAGGTCAACGGTGTGCGTGGCGACTGGGGCCACGCGTTGGGCGGCATGGGCGCCATAACGCAGGCCATGGCCAGGGCGGCAGCCGAAAAGGGCGTCGACATCAGGCTGAACGCAGGCGTCCGCGAAGTGATCTCAAGGGACAACAGGGTCACAGGCGTCGTGACCGACGCAGGCGAAAAGCTGGAGGCCGCAACAGTGGTCTCGAACCTGAACCCGAAGCTTCTCTTCAACAAACTGATCGATCCCGCCGTGCTCCCGGCGGACTTCAGGGAGCGGATGCAGGCTTACAAATGCGGTTCCGGAACCTTCCGCATGAATGTCGCGCTGTCGGAGCTGCCGCGCTTCTCCTGCCTCCCCGAGGACGGGCCCCACATGACAGCCGGCATCGTGATCGGACCAAGCCTGCGCTATCTCGACCGGGCATTTCAGGATGCCCGTGAGTTCGGTTGGTCTCGTGAGCCGATCATAGAGATGCTGATCCCCTCGACGTTGGACGACAGCCTCGCGCCACGCGGCCAGCACGTGGCAAGCCTGTTCTGCCAGCACGTCGCGCCAATCCTCGGGGCAGGGCGCAGTTGGTCGGACCACCGCGACGAGGTCGCACGCCACATGATTGCCACTGTGGACCGGTTCGCGCCTGGCTTCGCCGCATCGGTCCTCGGGTATCAGGCACTGACGCCGCAGGACCTGGAAGATGTCTTTGGGCTCGTCGGCGGCGACATCATGCATGGCGCCTTGTCTCTGGACCAGTTGTTCTCCGCGCGTCCCGTCCTCGGGCACGGCAATTATCGCGGACCGGTCAAGGGCCTCTACATGTGCGGGGCAGGTACGCACCCCGGTGGCGGCGTGACAGGTGCACCGGGCCACAATGCGGCCCGGGAAATCCTAAGGGATATGCGCAAGAGCTTTGCGTAGCGCTTCCGGATAGGCCCTGTGCTCGGCCTGGAGGATGCGGGCACTCAGGGTCTCGACACTGTCTTCGGGAAGAACAGGCACCTGCGCCTGCAGGATGACGGGCCCTGCATCCAGTTCCGGCACCACATGATGCACGGTGCAGCCAGAAACGGTCACACCGGCCTCAAGGGCCTGCTTCTGCGGATGAAGTCCGCGAAAAGCCGGCAGCAGCGACGGGTGGATGTTGATCAGGCGTCCGTGCCAGCGAGAGACGAATTCCGGCGTCAGGATCCGCATGAAGCCCGCGAGGCAGACAAACTCGATGCCCCCCTCTGTCAGCACGTGGTCGAGTTCTGCGTCGAAGGCGGCTCGGTCGCGCCCAAAGCGCGACTGGTCAACCACGCATGTCCTGATCCCCAGCCCAGCCGCAGTGGCAAGCCCGCCCGCATCAGGTCGGCTGGACACGACAAGCGCGATCTCTGCCGGATAATCGGCTGCCCCTGCGGCATCGATAAGCGCGTGCATGTTGCTGCCGCGGCCTGAAATGAGAATGCCGACGCGCCTGCGTGCCATGACCGGATCTCAGAGCGCCATGCGTCCCGTATAGCGCACCCGCGGTTCACCCTTGCCGGCAACAAGGCGTCCAAGGGTGAAAACCTGCTCCCCTGCTTCGGTCAGGATGCGGATGGCAGCCGTCGCATGCGGCTCTGGAACGATGGCGATCATGCCGATGCCGCAGTTGAACGTGCGCAGCATTTCGCGTTCTTCAACACCGCCACTGCGGGCAATCCAATGGAAAACCGGTGGCAAGCGCCAGCTGGAAAGATCGATCTCAAGGTCGATATCGTCAGGGACAACACGAGGCGCATTCTCGGTGAGCCCGCCACCGGTGATATGGGCAAATCCCTTGACGTCGCCATTGCGGATCAGGGCAAGCGCCGATTTGACGTAGATGCGCGTGGGCTGCAGCAGCGCACGCCCGAGCTTCGTGCCCGTTTGGAAAGGGGCATCTGCATCATAGCCAAGGCCCTGGTCCGACACGATACGCCGCACCAGCGAGTAGCCGTTGGAGTGTATTCCTGAAGATGCAAGGCCCAGCACGACATCGCCCGCCGCCATGTCGCGCCGCGGAAGCACACGGTCACGCTCGACTGCACCGATCGCGAAGCCTGCAAGATCATAGTCGCCGCGGGCATACATGCCCGGCATCTCGGCGGTCTCGCCGCCGACCAGCGCGCAGCCCGCCTGCAGGCAGCCCTCGGCAACGCCCTTGACCACCGCCGTACCCACCGTCACGTCCAGCTTGCCCGTTGCAAAGTAGTCGAGGAAGAGCAGGGGCTCTGCACCCTGAACCACGATGTCGTTCACCGACATGGCCACAAGGTCGATGCCGACCGTGTCATGGATGCCGGACTCGATGGCGACCTTGAGCTTGGTCCCCACGCCATCCGTGCCTGCGACCAGCAGGGGGTCCTTGAACCCCGCGGCCTTCAGGTCGAACAGCCCGCCAAAGCCGCCAAGCGAGGCATCCGCCCCGGGCCGCGCGGTGGCCTTCGCCAGTGGCTTGATCGCCTCGACAAGGGCATCGCCCGCGTCAATGTCGACGCCAGCCTGCGCATAAGTCAGTCCGTTTTTCTGGGAAGTCATGGAAGGTCAACCCGCGTTTTCAGCGGTTTATTGCAGAACGCCCCCCGCGCGCCAAGCCATGGCGCCGCTTTGATCACAGAAAGCCGCTCCTATATGGTCCGCCTCCCATTGCGCCGGATTCATCTATCCGGCCGCGCAAGGAGACAGACCATGGGCCAGAACCGGATCCTGATTACCAGTGCGCTTCCTTACATCAACGGCATCAAGCACCTGGGAAACCTGGCCGGCTCCATGCTGCCGGCCGACGTCTACGCGCGATTCCAGCGAATCCGGGGCCGTGAGGTACTCTATATCTGCGCCACCGACGAGCACGGCACACCCGCGGAACTGGCGGCGCTGGCCGAGGGCCTGCCGGTCGACCGCTACTGCGAGAAATGGTGGGCGGTGCAAAAGCAGCTGTCCGACGGTTTTGGCCTGTCCTTCGACCATTTCGGCCGCTCTTCCTCTGCCCAGAACCGGGCTCTCACACAGCATTTCGCAAAGCTTCTCTGGGAGCGGGGCTTCATCGAGGAGCGCACGACGACGCAGGTCTACTCCCGCGCCGACAACCGCTTCCTGCCCGACCGCTATGTTGTCGGCACTTGCCCGCATTGCAGCTACGAGCGCGCCACCGGCGACCAGTGCGAGAGCTGCACCCGTGTTCTCGATCCGGCCGACCTCAAGTCACCCCGCTCGGCGCTTTCGGGCTCGACCGACATCGAGTTCCGTGGATCGAAGCACCTGTTCCTGAAGCAGTCGCTCTTCTCCGACCAGTTGCGTGCGTGGATCTCCGACCACAAGGAATGGCCACAGCTTGTGACATCGATCGCCTTGAAGTGGCTGGACGAAGGTCTTCAGGATCGAGGCATCACCCGCGATCTGACATGGGGCGTACCCGTCAATGCCGCTGACTGGGGCCCGAACCCCGACGGACAAAAGCCGGATGT
>JBILGJ010000067.1:0-10025 GCA_044351125.1 Micropepsaceae bacterium | reverse complement strand
CCATGGGCGGCGGCTTTGGCCGACGGTTGCCGGAATACATGGATTATCTGGTGCAGGCGGTGAAGGTCGGCATGCAGGTGAAGGGTCCCGTCCAGCTTGCCTACACGCGCGAAGAGGACATGACGCATGGCTTCTTCCGCCATGCCTCGGTTGCCAAGATGAAGGGCGTGCTGGATGACAAGGGGCGCGTGACGACCTTCCTCAACACCGTGGCCGAGCGGCATGATCCGCCAGAGGCTTCGCGCATCAACTATGACATTGCCAACCAGGCGGTACGTTATGCCTCGGGTACGAACCCTCTGCCCTGGGGTGCATGGCGCAGCGTGGACCACACCCAGCTTGGTTTCTTCATCGAGACGTTCATGGACGAGCTTGCGCATGCGGCCGGCAAGGATCCGTTCGAATTCCGGCGCGCGCATCTTGAGGGGGCGCCACGCCACAAGGCTGTGCTTGAGCTCGCCGCATCGATGTCGGGCTGGGGCACGCCGGCGCCCGCCGGGCGTGCGCGCGGCATCTCGTTCCGCGAGGCGTTCGGCAGCATTGTCGCGCAGGTCGCCGAAGTATCTCTTGGAGCCGATGGCTTGCCGCGCGTGCATCGCGTGTGGACGGCTGTCGATCCGGGTGAAGTGGTCAATCCGGCCACATTTGCCGCGCAAATCGAGGGTGGTGCGATCTTCGGCCTGTCGGCGGCGCTTTATGGAGCGATCACTGTCGACAAGGGACGGGTCGTTGAACAGAACTTCCCGGACTATGACATGGTTCGCATGGCCGATGCGCCTCGACAGGAGGTGCGGGTCATCGAGTCCGGTGCGCGCACCGGCGGTGCGGGCGAGCCGGGAACTGCGCCGATTGCGGCTGCGGTCGGCAATGCGCTGTTCGCGCTGACCGGCGTGCGGGTGCGGGCGCTGCCGTTCCGTCTCGCGAAGTTCAGTCCGGCCTAGGGGGCAGGGTGATGCGGCGGCCAATCCTTGCCGGCTTCGGGCTCGCAGCGGTTCTGCTGGCGCTGCCCGCAGCCGATGCACAGAAGGCGGAGCCGCCGTCAGTGACGGCGTTCCGCACGGTCTACAGCGTGCTCACGCATCCGCGTTGCATGAACTGCCACACGACCGTGAACTGGCCGACGCAAGGCGATCGACAGGTGAGGCACACGTTCAACGTCATGCGCGGGCCTGATGGGCGAGGCACGGCGGGGATGAAGTGCACGACCTGCCATCTTGCGACCAACCAGGCGGCGGGCAATGTTCCTGGTGCGCCGGACTGGCACATGGCGCCGCTCAGCATGGGCTGGACCGGTCTTACGCCTGCCCAATTGTGCAAGGCGCTCAAGGATCCAGCGCGTAATGGCGGGCGGACGGCGAGCCGCGTGATCGAGCACTTCAAGGGCGATCCGCTGGTGCTCTGGGCGTGGGCACCGGGCGGGACGCGTTCGGCCCCGCCTGTGCTTCATGCAAAGTTCGTCGAAGCTGCCGAGACCTGGGTCAGGCTGGGCGCGGCCTGTCCGGAAGGCTGAGCCGGGCCTTGTACCTCATCTCCAGCCGCTGACGCAGGTCGGGCTCGGGCAGGTGGTCGAGATCGGTCCGCAGCATCTCCGACAGCACTGCGTGGAGGTGCAGGTGGGATTCGTTGGCGCAGCGGCCGGCGAGGATGGCCTGCCTGCACAATTCCGGTCCGTAGGCTACAAGGCCTGCATATCGCATCACATCCTCCTTCTTCTAGCGCGGCTCGGCGCGGTCCGGTTGCACTCGAGCCGGACCTTGCCATGGTGAAGGGGGCTTGTCCCGCGGAGGTTCACCAAAGGGTTGGCAAATCCTCAATGCGACCCCTTCAATGCGAAGGAGTATCGACCGGTTTGCCGGCGGCGGCTGCCAGCCCTGCCTTCTTCCTTGCGCGGTTGCGGGCCAGCATGTTCAGGGCCTCGACCATGGCCGAGAAGGCCATGGCGGCATAAATGTACCCCTTTGGCACATGAACGCCGAAGCCTTCCGCAATCAGGGTGGTGCCAATCATCAGCAGGAAGGCCAGCGCCAGCATGATGATGGTTGGGTTGGCGTTGATGAAGTTGGCCATCGGGGTCGCTGCCACCAGCATCACGGCCACCGTGAACAGGACGGCTATCACCATGATCGGAACATGCTCGGTCATGCCGACCGCCGTGATGATGCTGTCGACGGAGAAGACGAGGTCCAGGATCAGGATCTGGACTATGGCTGCCGTGAAGCCGATCGACACCGCCTTGGTGTCGAACAGGTCAGGGTTCGGGTTGGGGTCGACGCTGTGATGGATTTCCTTTGTCGCCTTCCAGACGAGGAAAAGGCCGCCGGCGATCAGGATCAGGTCGCGCCAGGACAGGCCCTTGCCGAAGACCTCGATCACGGGCTCGGTCAGCTGGACAATGATGGCAATTGTGCCCAGCAGGGCCAGGCGCATGCCCAGGGCGCAGGCGATGCCGATGCGACGAGCCCGCTCCCGGTGCTCGGCGGGCAGCTTGTTGGTCAGGATCGAGATGAAAATCAGGTTGTCGATGCCCAGCACGACCTCCATGGCAACAAGGGTCACCAGGGCGGCCCACGCTGCCGGGTCGGCGGCGAGTTGCATCAGGTAATCGATCATGTCTGTTCTCCAAATCACTTGCCAAAAAGGCGTTTACCAAGCCGGGCGCAGAAGTCCCAGTGGTGGCTTGTGGTTCCCGCTACCTTTGATTGCCCCTGTCTTGCGGTTTCACCGTCCCGGGGTTCGCGTCCAGGATACATGGATGCGTGTCCGACCTCATATTAGTTTAAACGGTGGTTTGTGTGAAAAATGCACCCCAGACACGGTAGGCGAGCATAAGGCCATCACCATCCCTTGGTGGCGAAACTGACACGCGCAGCGCGAATTGCTGGACGGTCCGTTGATCTTCACGGGGGAAAGATCAAAATAACCCTGCGTCGGTTCGCTTGGATGGTGTGGGGATGCCGCCAATCGACCGACTGACCGCCACGGCGCATCGAACGCGCGCCACAAGCGGGGGGCGCGGGCTCTCTAGTGGACTTTCGGCCGGATCACGTCACCAGCGAAATCCGATTTATCCGAACCACTAGGAGCCCGCTTTTTTTTCGACCACAGATCCGGACAGACCAGAACTGCTCAACCCATGGTTCGAGCACTTCCCTTGCGGGTTGTTCCTGTCCGCCAGTCTTAAGCCCAGTCTGCAGCCACGCGTCCCGCGAACACGGCGCCGGGCGACCGTTGCCGGCCCGATCTCCGTCCCCATGCGGTGACTGATGAGGTCTTAGTCGGATTCATTCCGGCTTGTCACGTGCAACGTGTCACCGCAGAAGGAAAAAATGCTCTATCCGGTCAATCGTCGCAAACAGGTGACACGGTGCATGCGCGCAATGTCATGGTCTTCGCGCTTGTGGTGCAAAGCGAGCGGGCGACTCGCTTTGCATGGTGGTGTCGCTGCAGATGCATGGAGGTGGGGCCATGCACGCCAGCGCGCGAATTCTCTTACCGATTGTTCGGACGCCTGCGCATTTCATCGCCTGTGATCAGGCCGTCTGCGTTGCGATCGCTCCGCATGAACTGGGAGCGCGTCCTGCCACCGAACTCTTCGGGTGTGATGGCGCCGTCCATGTTCCAGTCCCCATAGCGCAGGCTGTCCACGTTGTCCCTGTCGGATGTGTCGAAGGGTGGCTTGCGCGGATCAAGGCCCTCGGCCCGCGCCTTGGCGCGCCAGGCTTCGAGCCGGGCCGATCGCTCGGCCCGACGCACTTCGGCGTGGCGCTGGAGTTCGGCTGCGTCGAGCCGGCCATCGCTGTTCGTGTCGACGCTGCGGAATTCCTCGGCAAGTGCGCCATCGACCTCGGGGCGCGTGATGCGTCCGTCGCGGTTGGTGTCGTACTTCAGGAGCCTTGCTTCAGCCGAAGTCCCCGTTCGGGTGCTGCCTGTGCTGCGTGTGCCTGTGTCTGACATGTTTGTGTAGCCATAGGCTGCTGCTGCTGCGGCGACAGCGAGCGTTCCAATGATCATTCCGGTCCATGCGGTCGTAGCCATGGTTTGGTCTTCCTCTCGTGTTTGAAATTTCCGGTGTTGGTGAAACCGGCGTTGCGTTCGCCGCGATTCAATTGCGGCGGGCGGGATCGTTCGTTCCGAGAATGGATTTTTTTGTGGCACGAATGCCTTGAGTTTGTCGCAACACTTACTCGACTCCAGCGTCTGCGTGAGTGCTGTTGCAAGTTTGTGGCGGTCGACATTCATCTTTGTCGCAAGACATGAAGGCGTCTCTTTGTTGACATAATCGCGCACACACTGCGCGCGTCACTGAACATGTCACCGGGAGCGGCAGTGCGATGCCTGACAAGATTCCAAATGTGCTTGTGGTGGATGATGTGCGCGAGATGCGCGAGTCCCTTGTGCGTTATCTTCAGAAAAACGGCCTGCGCGCTGTGGGCGCTGAAAGTGCCATCGCTGCGCGCAAGCTGTTTCGAACGAACATCTTCGATCTCATTATTCTCGACATCCTGATGCCAGGCGAAGACGGGCTGTCCTTCTGCCGCTATCTGCGTGATGCGCTGGACCTGCCTGTCATCTTTCTTTCGGGGAAGTCGGATGACATTGACCGGGTTGTCGGGCTGGAGCTTGGGGCGGATGATTACATCGTCAAGCCGTTCAGCCCGCGCGAGCTGCTCGCCCGTGTTGGGGCTGTCCTGCGGCGCGTGGATGCGTTGCCGCCGCGGCTGAAGTCGCGGCCGCAGCCACGCATCCGGTTCGATCGCTGGATCCTTGATGGCGTGCGGCGCGAACTCATCGACGAGACGGGGGCCGGCATTGCGCTGTCGGCTGGGGAATACGCGCTGCTCACGGTGTTTGTGGACCGGCCCAAGGTCATCCTGCGGCGGGAAGACCTGTTGAGCCTGACGACGGGGCGCGATGCGCTGCCCTATGACCGGTCGATCGACAACGCGATCATGCGGCTTCGGCGCAAGCTCGAGGTGCGGCCGCACTGTCCGCGGATCATCCAGACCATCTGGGGCGGAGGCTACATGTTCGCCGCCGAGCCGGTGACGATTTGAGGTGGCCAACGCTGCCGCTCTGGCTTGAGATTTCGACCGGCGTCCTGCTGGTGCTCGTGGTGTCGCATGCGCTGACGCTGGTGGTGGCCGAGCAGAGACGGGTGGCGGCCGTGCGTGCCGAGCGGTTGCAGGCGCTTGAGGAGCGCATGGCTGCTTTCGTGGCGCTCTACAGGCGCCTGCCGCCGGATGACCTGGCCGTGCTCGAGCGTGTGGCCGGTGCGCAGTACGAGCGGCTTGGCGTTGCGCGTACGCCGCGCATTGCCTTCGACAGCGCGCGTGACCCTGTGCTCGAGGCGCGATTGCGCCGCACGCTTGGGCTCGAGGCGAACCTCGCTGTGCGCTTCGTGAAGCGCGGACGTCCTGCGTTGAGCCTCTTCGGTCGACGCAATGCCAGGCAGTTCGAGCGCTATGCGGCTGCCATCGAGCTTGGGGGCGGACGGTGGCTCAATGCGGAGTTCTACTGGCCCATTGGCGGGTCGCTGCTGCCGGGACTGCTTCTGGCGTCGCTATGCTCGGCGGTGCTGCTCGTGGCTTTCAGTTTCTGGCTGGCGCGCCGGTTGGCGCGACCGCTGGCTGCGCTTGCGCACGCGGCCGAACGCGCGCAACAGGGCGAGCAGGTGTCGCCCCTGCTGGCGTCGGGGCCGGGCGTATTGCAGGAGGCGGTCGATGCCTTCAACCGGATGGCGCAGCGCCTTTTGCCGCTTGTTGATACCCAGAAGACCGTCCTGGCCAGTGTTGGGCATGACCTGCGTACGCCGCTGACGGTACTCAGGCTCAAGAGTGAATTCATCGAGGATGAGGGGTTGCGGCGGTCGCTGGCCGGCAGCATCGACGAGATCCAGTCACTTGCCGAGGCGGCACTTCGGGTGGCGCATGGCGGTGTCAGCGCCGAGGCGACGCGCGTGGTCGATCTTGCAGCGCTGGTTTCAAGCCTCTGCGATGACCTGTGCGACCGGGATGTGCCCGTGACATGCGTTGTCGACGCGGGCGTTCGCGTGGCGTGCCGTCCGGACGAGGTGCGCCGCGCGATCAGGAACCTTGTCGAGAACGCGGTGAAACATGCGGGCCGTGCGCAGGTCTCGCTGCAGATATGCGGGGACCTGGCGCAGGTGATGATTGAAGATGACGGGCCGGGGCTGCCTGCGGAGATGCTCGAGCACGTGTTCCTGCCGTTCCAGCGCCTTGCGCCAGCAGGTGTCGCAGGTCACGGGCTTGGCCTCACGCTTGCCCGCGCCATTGCGCGGGCGCATGGCGGCGATGTCAGCCTGTCCAACCGGGTGGAGGGAGGCTTGCGCGCCGTGCTGTCGATCGCGGGCGTGAACGAAATGTCCCGCCCGCGTTCTGATCACATGTTGCCGAAGTGGCCGTCGGCACGCAGCTTCTCGATGAAGCCGGGTTCGTAGGCCTCTTCGGGTGTGCTGCGGACATGACGGTCGAGGGAATGGGCGTCTGCTCCCACCAGGATGCGCCACTTTTCCTCGCGCACGCCGTTGAGGATGATCGTTGCGGCCTGGGCTGCGGTCGTGGGGGCGTTGCTTTCGAACTGGCGCCCGAGCTCGGCAATCATCTGGGTGATCTGCAGATCGGTCAGCATGTCGACCGGCATGCCCATGGCCTTGAGGCCCTTGCGCGCCTCGGCGATTTCCGTCGCGCTCATTTCCTCGGCGCCGTGTCCCGACAGGATGCGCCGTGAATTCGTCATGATCGCAGTGCCGATGTGTCCTGGCATGACGACCGAGCACTTCACGTGCGGCGCGTTCAGGCGCAGGTCATTGATCAGGCCTTCGGTGAAACCCTTCACGGCGAACTTGGCTGCCGGATAGGCCGTGTGCGCGCGCGCCGGTCCGAGGGATGCCCAGAAGCCGTTGACGCTCGAGGTGTTGACGATGTGACCTTCGGAGGCCTTGAGCACCATGTCGATGAAGGCGCGTGTCGTGTAGTAGACGCCGTACCAGCAGACATTGAAGGTCTTTTCCCACTCCTCGCGCGGGGACGTGATGAAGCTGGGTCCGCCGCCTATTCCCGCATTGTTGAAAAGGAGATGGATGTGGTCGGTGTCGAGCTCCTTTGCCACGGCGTCGCGGAACTTCAGGATCTGGCCTTCGTCCGAGACGTCAGCCACAAACGTCATGACGCGCGTGCCCTGGGGGGCGGCTGCCTGGCATTGCCGCTGCGTTTCGGCCATGTTTTCCGCCGAAACGTCGCACATCGCAACCGAACAGCCCTCGGCGACGAGCTGCCTGGCGAGTTCGCGGCCCATTCCTGTTCCGCCGCCCGTGATCACGGCAATTTTACCTGCAAAGTCCTTCATGTGAATTTCTCCTTGTGGGCTCACAATAACAGGCCATGCACGCAGCGCTAGCCCTCGCCTTAACGATGCCGTGGCGATTGAGAATTCCGGCAGCGCTGCTAAGTTGCGCGCCTCGCTTCCTTCCTGTCCACAAGGGATCCCCCCGATGTTGCGCAAGTGCCTGCTTTCGGCCGTGTTCATGGCCGCGTCTGTTTTCGCCGTGTTGCCTGCACAGGCTGCAGAACCTGCTCCGGTGAATGAACTCGTCAAGCTTGTCGATATCCCCTACAGCGAGTTCACGCTGGACAACGGCTTGAGGGTGATCGTGCACACCGATCGCAAGGCGCCGATCATTGCCGTTTCGGTCTGGTACGGCGTTGGTTCCAAGCATGAGCCGAAGGGCAAGACGGGCTTTGCGCACCTGTTCGAGCACATCATGTTCAACGGTTCGGAGAATGCGCCGGGCGATTACTTCGAGCCGCTGCAGCAGGTGGGCGCCACCGACTTCAACGGGACGACGTGGCTGGACCGCACGAATTACTTCCAGAACGTGCCGACGGGCGCGATCGAGCTGGCGCTTTTCCTTGAAAGCGACCGCATGGGGTATCTGCTTGGCGCCGTCACGCAGGAGAAGCTGACGAACCAGATCGGCGTCGTGCAGAACGAGAAGCGGCAGGGCGACAACCAGCCTTACGGGCTCGTGCGCTATGCGCAGCAGGAAAGCCTGTTTCCGCCCGGACATCCCTATCATCACTCGACCATTGGCTCGATGGCTGACCTGAGTGCCGCGACGCTCGACGACGTGAAGCAGTGGTTCATCGACAGCTATGGCCCGAACAATGCTGTCCTGGTTCTCGCCGGTGACATCGATGCGGCGACGGCCAAGCCGCTCGTCGAAAAGTACTTCGGCTCGATCAAGCGCGGCACGCCGCTGCGCGATGTCAGCGCGCCGCTGCCGACCCTGTCCGCGCCCAAGAGCGAGGTCATGAAGGATCGCGTGGCCACCACGCGCATCTATCGCATGTGGACGGTCCCGGGGCTGAACGACAAGGAGTCCGTTGCGCTGCAGGCCGCCGGCACGGTGCTGGGCGGGCTTTCCAGCTCGCGGCTGGACAACGCCCTGGTGCGCGACGAGAAGATCGCGGTGCGCGTATCGGCAAATGTGCTGCCGTTCCAGCTGGCCAGCATCTTCGAGGTGAATGTCGACGTGAAGCCGGGCGTGGATGCCGCGCTTGTCGCCAAGCGCCTCGACGAGGTGATCGCGAAGTTCATGAAGGAAGGTCCCACGGTTGACGAGCTCGAGCGGGCCAAGACGCTTGCGGTCTCGGCCACCATTCGCGGGCTTGAGGCGGTGGGTGGCTTCGGCGGCAAGGCCGTGGCGCTTGCCGAGGGTGCGCTCTATTCCAACGATCCGGCGTTCTACAAGAAGGACCTGGAACGCTGGGCGGCGCTGAAGCCTGCGGCCGTCAAGGCGTCGACAAAGAAGTGGCTGTCGCGACCGGTCTATTCGCTGACTGTCGAGCCGGGTGAACGCACCGAGACGGGTGCCGAGCGTGGCGGCGATCCGGGGCTGAAGGTGACGGGTGCGCAGGCGCCTTCGTTCTACAGGGATCCGTCGCGCACAGACGAGACGCAGGGTCCGCTCATGGCGGTCGACCGCTCGAAATTCCCGGAGGTCGGCTCGCTTGCGCCGCTCGACTTCCCGGCGATCGAGCGTGCGAAGCTGTCGAACGGCATGGAAGTGGTGTTTGCGCAGCGAAAGTCGGTGCCGGTGCTGCAGGTCTCGCTCGAGTTCGATGCGGGCTATGCGGCCGATCCGAAGAATGCGCTGGGCACGCAGTCGCTGATGCTCGAGCTGATGCCGGAAGGCACGATCTCGCGCACGAGCGTGCAGATCGCCGAAGAGGGCGAGAGGCTGGGCGCGTTCATTGGCACGGGCGCGTCGCTCGACCGCACGTCGGTCACGCTCAATGCGCTGACCACCAATCTGGGGCCGTCGCTCGGCCTGTTTGCCGACATCGTGCGCAACCCGAAGTTCGAGGCCTCGGAAGTCGAACGGCTTCGCGGGCAGCAGCTGGCGCGGATCGCGTCGGAGCTGAACAACCCGAACGCCATTGCCTCGCGCACGCTGTTCCCGATCCTCTATGGCAAGGATCATCCCTATGGCGTGCCCCCCTCGGGCACGGGTGAGGCTTCGGTCGTCAAGGCGCTTTCGCGCGAGCAACTGGCGCAGTTCCACGCGCAGTGGCTGAGGCCGGACAATGGCCGGTTCTTTGTCGTGGGCGATGCGACGCTGACGCAGGTGGTTGCCGCGCTCGAGAAGAGCTTCGGCGACTGGAAGGCGCCGGCCTCGGCGCTGCCGAAGAAGTCGTTCGACATTGCCTCGCCCAAGCACAAGAGCCGCATCGTGCTCGTCGATCGGCCGAAGTCGCCGCAGTCGCTGATCGTTGGTGCGCAGCTGCTCGATGCAAAGGGGCGGGATGACCTCGTGGTCCTCAGGGCCGCCAACGAGGTGTTCGGCGGCGGATTCCTGTCGCGCATCAACATGAACCTGCGCGAGACGAAGGGCTGGTCCTATGGCGTGCGCAGCCAGGTGCTGAACCCGCTGGAGAGCGCGCCGTTCAACATCTCGGCGCCGGTTCAGTCCGACCGGACGGGCGACTCGGTCAAGGAACTCGTGT
>JBILGJ010000074.1:0-9712 GCA_044351125.1 Micropepsaceae bacterium | reverse complement strand
CAAGGCGTTCCTTGGCAACAAGGGTGTCACGGCCGACGAGTTGAAGCGGACGGTCAATGGCAACGTGCGTGGCCTGCCGGGCCGCTTCGAGACATCGGGCGCGGTACTTGGCGGTTTGCAGACGATCGTCAATTACGGCCGGACGGACGACTACTTCGAGACGCTGGCTGCGCGTTATCAGGCTTTGAAGTCCTCGGACCTGGACAATGCTGCACGTGCGAAGCTCGATCCTTCGAAGATCCTTTGGGTCATCGTGGGTGATGCGTCGGTGGTGAAGTCGCAGCTTGACCAGCTCAAGCTGCCGGTCGAGGTCGTTCCGGCGCCTGCCATGAACTAGGCCAAAGGGTCTGCAGACGCAGGGCGCGGCGGGTTTTCCCTCCGCGCCCTTTTTTCTTGCCGGTTGCGCAGGCTTGGGGAACCTTTATCGTGGCCCTTCGACAGTCGAAGCATCACGGGGAGAGGGTTCCGATGGCCGATGTTCAGGGGGCAGCCGCGGCCACGGGGGCCCGCATCGAGTTGCCCGATGACGTCAAGCGCAAGCGCACATGGGTGCTGATCCTCCTGACCATCGCCTATACGTCGAGCTATCTCGACCGCACGATCATCGGCGCCGTTGCCGAGCACATCAAGGAAGACCTGCAACTTTCGGACACGCAGCTTGGGCTTTTGACCGGGTTTGCGTTTGCCGTGTTCTACGCGACGCTGGGGATCCCCTTGGCCGTCCTGTCCGACCGCATGAACCGTCGCAACATCGTTGCTGCGGCCGTCACGGTGTGGAGCGTGATGACCGTGTTCTGCGGGCTGGCCTCGAATTATGTCCAACTCCTGCTTGCGCGCATCGGCGTGGGGATCGGCGAGGCGGGGTCGTCGCCGCAGTCGCATTCGATGATTTCAGACCTCTATGCGCCGCATGAACGTTCGCGGGCCCTTGGTGTCTATGCGCTTGGCGTCTATGCGGGCAGCATGCTTGGGTTCCTGATCGGGGCGCCGCTGGCCGATGTCTGGGGGTGGCGCTCGGTGTTCTTCGTGGCGGGGTTGCCTGGCCTCGTCATTGCGGCCCTGATCTGGTTCACGATCAGCGAACCCGTGCGCGGGCTTGCCGATGGGCGCGTGCAGACGGCGACCAGGACACCGACCCTGGCGGAGGCCGTGCAAGGCATGAAGGCTGGCTTTGCCTTCATCTGGACCTCGAAGGCCTGCCGGCATGTGGTGATCGGGCTGACGCTGACGGGGCTCATCGGTTATGGCGGCGTCATGTTTGCAGCCTCGTTCCTGAAGCGCACGCATGGCATCTCGGGCCTCGAGATCGGCCTCATCCTGGGGCCGATCGTGGGCGTGCTGGGGGGCGCGGGTGCGCTCATGGGCGGGTGGCTTGCCGATCGCCTGGCCGCCAATGACCGGCGCTGGAATGCGTGGATCATTGCGGTGGCCAAACTTGCGGCGGCGCCGCTGGTCGTTGCCTTCTACCTGACCGATGACTTCACGATTGCGCTCATCTTCTACCTGCCTGCCACGGTGCTTGGTGCGTTCTACCTCGGGCCCAGCTTTGCGATGGTGCAGAGCCTTGCGCCCCTGGCCATGCGCGCGACGGCGTCGGCGATCATGCTGTTCATCCTGAACCTGATTGCGCTGGGCCTGGGGCCGCTGGCGGTCGGCATCATCAGCGACCTGCTGAAGCCCAGCTTCGGACAGGATTCGCTGCGCTATGCGCTGCTCAGCCTGTCGCTGCTGAACCTCTGGGCGGCCTATCACTATTTCCTTGCCGGCCGCGCCTATGCACGGGAGACGGCTCCGGCTGCGGGGTGAGCGGTTGCGCGGACCGTCATGGGGAGGCTAGGGTCCGGGCCTCTCCAGTTGGGAAGTCCTCATGCGCAAGATGCTTTTTCTCGCTGCCGCGATGTGCCTGCTTTCGGCGTGTGTCGCCATGACGGATGCGAATGGTGATCCCAATACCTGGCTTGAGGATACGCACGGCGAGAGGGCGCTCTCGTGGGTGCAGGCCGAAAATGAGCGAACGCTTGCGCGGCTTAAAGGTGATGCGCGGTACGACACGTTCAGGCGCGAGGCGCTTGCGATTTTCACCGCCAAGGACCGCATCGCAATGCCCTCGTTCCGTGCCGGGGGCATCGACAACCTGTGGCAGGATGCGCGCAATCCGCAGGGCCTGTGGCGGCACGCGTCCCTTGCATCCTATCGCAGCGGCCGGCCGAAATGGACGACGCTTCTGGATCTCGATGCCCTGTCCAAGGCCGAGGGAAAGAAATGGTTCCTCAAGGGTATCGAGTGCCTTCCCCCGGATGACCGCTACTGCCTTGTGAACCTGTCGGATGGCGGCGGGGATGCCATCGAGATCCGCGAGTTCGATGCGAAGATCCGGCAATTCGTGACCGGCGGCTTTGCCGTGTCGCGTGCCAAGCAGTCGGTCGACTGGATCGACAGGGACAGGGTCCTGCTGGCGCGTGCCTTTGATGCCAGCGAGGAGACGGCGTCGGGCTATGCGGCTGTGGTCCGCGAGGTGAAGCGTGGACAGAAACCCGCCGAGGGACGGATCGTCTTCCGGGCCGCGCGCGAAGATACGATGGTGTCGGCGCGCGTGCTGCGCCATGCGGACGGTGCTGTCGAGGGCCTGGTTGCAGAGCGGCGGGTCGGGTTCTTCGATGTCGAGCTGTACCTGATCGATGGGCCGAAGCCGGTGCGCCTTGCGCTCCCGACCTATGCGTCGCTGCGCGGGTTTGTCCGTGGACAGATGATTTTCACGGTTCAGGACAAGTGGAAGGGGTTTGGGCAGGGTGCGCTTGTGGCGATCGACCTTGCCCTTGTGCGCAACGCGCCGGATGCGCCCGAGACAGCGGCCGCGCTCGTGATGCAGCCCACGGCGATGCAGACGATCGATGGTGTCCAGACGACACGCGATGCCGTGGTGCTGCAGTTGCTCGATACCGTGAAGGGTGCGGTCGAGGTCCATACGCGTGGAAAGGCGGGCTGGACCGGACGGCGGCTTGCACTGCCTGACAATTCGGCGCTGACGGTCAGGGCTGCGCAGCAGGGCGGGTCGCTGGTCTTCGTGTCATCGGAGAGCTTCCTCGAGCCCACCCGGCTGTGGGCCGCGGACGCTGCCGGTGGGCGACCCCGCGTGGTGGCGTCACTGCCTGCGCGCTTCAAGCCAGGAACGCACCGGGTCGAGCAGAGCTGGGCCCGCTCGAAGGATGGCACGCGGATCCCCTATTTCCTGGTCGTGCCGAAGAAGGCGCGCCTCAATGGTTCCACGCCGACGCTGCTGTTCGGCTATGGCGGGTTCCAGATCTCGAAGCCGCCCGCCTATCTGCCCGAGATGGGCAAGCTGTGGCTGGAGCGGGGCGGGGCCTATGTGATCGCCAATATCCGGGGGGGCGGCGAGTTCGGGCCCGCTTGGCACAAGTCGGCGCTGCGCGAGAACCGGCAGCGGGCGTTCGATGATTTCGCGGCCGTGGCCGAGGACCTGATCGCGCGCAAAGTGACCTCGCCCCGGCGCCTTGGCATCTATGGCCGTTCGAATGGTGGGGTGCTGACGACCGTGTCGATGACGCAGCGTCCCGACCTGTTCAATGCGGTCGTGGTCGAAAGCCCGCTCATCGACATGCTGCGCTATCACAAGCTGTCGGCGGGTGCGTCATGGGTGGCCGAGTACGGCAACCCGGACGTGGCGGGGGACCGCAGCTTCATCGCGGCCTATTCGGCCTACCAGAAGCTTGTGCCTGGCAAGACGTACCCCGAGCCCTACGTCACCACGAATACCGAGGATGACCGCGTGCATCCGGGGCATGCGCGCAAGTACGCAGCCAGGCTGGCGCAGCTGGGATCGCCCTACCTCTATTTCGAGAACACGATTGGCGGGCACTCGAACGACGCGGATCCGGCACTGAATGCCGAGCGCTGGGCCCGGCATTATGTCTATCTCTCGCAGAAGCTGATGGACTGACGGGGGTGTCAGCCTTCCTGCTGTTGCTTGCCGCGGGCGCGGACCTGCTCGCGGCGGGCCTCGATGGCGTCGGCGGGAACTGAGCGGTTCTCTTCAGCCGACAGGCGGCGTTCGGTTTCGAGCGCGGTCGCGAAGTCCTGGGCGTAGCCTTGGTCGATGATCTTCTTGTAGGCGGGCAGGCAGGCGGGCACGAGGGTCAGCATGTCGGCGGCGAGCTTGCGACACACAGGAATTAATTCCTCTTCCGGGACGATGCGGTTGATCATGCCCCAGTCGAGGGCCTGGCTTGCCGACATGAAGTTTCCGGTGAGCGAGAGTTCCTTGGCCCGATAAATGCCGATGGTGCGCGAGAGCTTCTGCGACAGGCCCCAGCCCGGCAGGATGCCGACGCGGCCATGCGTGTCGGCAAAGCGTGCGCTGGGCGAACAAACCAGCAGGTCGCAGGCCAGCGCAAGCTCGAAGCCGCCCGTGATCGCAACGCCATTGATGGCGCC
The DNA here is from genome assembly GCA_044351125.1 of Micropepsaceae bacterium. Lineage (GTDB taxonomy): Bacteria > Pseudomonadota > Alphaproteobacteria > Micropepsales > Micropepsaceae > SZUA-430. Next base: position 5,260 of record JBILGJ010000074.1, on the reverse strand, counting down.
GATGACGGGCTTGCCGAACTGGTTGAGTGCGCTCACCGGGTCGCCGGTCTCGACGGTTGCGGAGACGGTGTCCCGGCCCTGGCCCAGTTCCTTGAGGTCGAGGCCGGCGCAGAAGGCCTTGCCGGCGCCTGTGAGGATTGCGGCGCGCACGCCGGGGTCTGCGTTGAGGCGGGAGAAGGTGCTTGCGATGGCATCACGCAGTTCGCGCGAGAGCGCATTCATCGCCTGCGGACGGTTCAGGGTGACCAGTGCCACCTCGTCCCTGATGTCGACACGAAGAACGGGTTCATTCATGGCAGTGTCTATTCCCCGGATGTGAATTGGCTGTGAAGGTTGGCGCCGAGAGCCAGAAGCCCCGTGTCGGACGCCACGGTGACAAGATCGAAACCCTTGTTGAACATGGCCTTGGCGTAGTCGGGCGATACGCAATAGATGCCGGCCCTGAGCTTGCTGGCCTTGGCCACGGCCAGGATCCGGTCGATGGCTTTCACCACCACGGGATCGGTCTGGTCCATCCGGCCTTCGCGGCCAAGTGACAGGCCGAGGTCCGAAGGGCCGACATAGAGCATGTCGAGGCCGGGAGTTCCGGCGATGGCTTCCACATGGGCGAGGCCCGCTGCGGTTTCGATCTGTGCGATGGCAAGCACGGCGTTGTTTGCGTGCGCGGCATAATCGGGGGTGAGAAAGCGGGCCCTGTTGGGGCCCAGGCTGCGGTAGCCTTGCGGGGCATAGCGCAGCGCGCCGACGAAGCGCTCGCATTCCTCGGCCGTGTTGATCGTGGGGCAGATGACGCCCATGGCGCCTGCATCGGCTGCGCGCATGACCTGTGAAGGGTCGTTCCATCCCACGCGTACGAGGGGTGTCGTGCGCGTCGTCGCGATCGCCGTCAGCATGGCGACCATGTCGGCATAGCCAATGGCGCCGTGCTGCGTGTCGACGGTGATCGAGTCCCAACCCTGGTGGGCGATGATCTCGGTGGCGTAGGACGAGGGAATGCCCGCCCAGACATTGGTGACGGCGCGGCCCGAGGACCACGCCGCCTTCAGTCGGTTGTCAAGCATGTGTTCCGCTTACATTGTGAACCTTACGCCAGCATAGGCCGACACGCCGGGCGCACGGAAGGAAAATACGTCCTCGTATTGCTCGTCGAGAAGGTTTTCCACCCGGGCAAAGAGTTCGAGCTTGTCCGTGAGACGGTATGTGCCATAGAGGTTCACAAGCACATACGGGTCGAGCGCGACTGTGTCTTCGGGCGTTGCGAAGATGAACTCGCTGTCCTGCTGCTCGCCATTGTAGCGCAGGCCCAGGCCGAGGCTCGCATTGCCAAAGTCATACGCGGCATTGAGCGAGGCGATGTGTTCCGGGCGGCGGATTTCGGCGAGCCCGTTTTCCTCGGCGTTGGTCCAGGTATAGGACGCGGCAAGCGTCCAGGCGTCGAGCCTTGTATCGGCTGAAAGCTCGAGGCCCTTTCGGCTGCTGTCGGTCGCGCGGTTCTTCGGCGTGGCGACGAAGAGGGGTGGGATGAAGTCCGTCCATATCTCGTCCTCGAGCGTGGCTTCGAACCATGTCGCCGACAGCTTGACATTGCGGTCCAGCAGGTAGTGGTCGATGCCGACATCCCAGCCCACCGATTTTTCCGGTTTCAGGGACGGGTTGCCGATGAAGCTTGTCGGGTCAAAGCCAAAGAGCTCGAAATTGTTCGGGTTTTTGATGCCCGACCCGGATGTTGCACGCAGCCGCGTGTCGCCGATGCGGTAGCTGACCTGTGCGCGCCAGGTGTCGGCGTCCTCGAAGCGTTCGTTGCGGTCATGACGGAAAGCCAGGCCCGCGTCGAGATTGCCCCAGGCCACGTCGTAGCTGCCCACGAAACCCGTATTCTCGAGCTCGCGCCTGTCGTTGAGGGGCGTGGGGACGCCGATGGCGACATTGCGATAGGTTTCCTTCTTCCAGTCGATGGCGCCGGTGATGCGGTGGGTGATGTCCGCGGTCGTGAGGTTCAGCGCGGCAACCGCGCTCAGCTTGTCGCGGTAGCCTTCCGAGAAGAAGGATGGAGCGCCGCCTGAATAATTGAAGCGCGCACCATCCGTGAAGTTCCAGGCGAGCTTCGTCTCGAGCATGCCGTCGAGGACATTGGCCTCGAGCTGTACGTTGCCGTAGAGGCTGTCGGTGCGCGTGATATCATCGCCGTCGATCGCAAGCCCCTGGGTGGGCGACAGGAAGGTGAAGTCCTGCGGGTCGCCTTCGGCACGCGTCAGAACCTTGCGCAGGAACGCCCTCAATTCAATCTCCGGCGAGAGCCTGACGCCCGAATTCAGGAACCAGCTGCGCTCGTTGCTGCCGTCGTCTTCATCGCCGCTGCGCGCGATGTTCGTGCCGTCGGTCACACGGTATGAGGTGCTGGCATAGAGGTCGACGCGATCATCGCCCCAGGCGCCGGAGAGCGAACCGGCGGCGGTGTTGAAGGAGCCAAGTTCGCCTTCTGCTCCGAACGCAAGCGGTCCTGTGCCACGTTTGGGGATGAAATTGATCACGCCGCCGATCGCGTCGGAGCCGTAAAGGGCGCTCTGGCTGCCGCGCAGGATCTCGATGCGGGCGATGTCGCTGGCCAGCAGCCCGGAGAAATCGAATTCGCCCTGGAAGGGGTCGTTCACCTCGGCGCCGTCGAACAGCACGAGCGTGTGGTTTCCTTCGCTGCCGCGGGTGCGGACCTGTGTCGCGCCACCGGGGCCGCCGGTGCGGGAAATCGCAAGACCCGGGACGTCGCGCAGGATGTCGCTGACGTAGACGGTCTGGCGCTGCTCGATCTGGCTGGCATTGACGATCGTGACGGACGTACCAAGGCGCTCTTCTGTTGTTTGTCCGATGCGGTTGCCGGTTACGACGATCTTCTCGATTTCCTCTGCCCGCACAGACGGTGCGGCCAGCGTCGACGACAGGATGATGGTGGCGCAGGTTGCGCCTGTGAGTGTTTTCATGGTGGTCCCCAGACCGTTCGTGTCCTGCGAACGCCGTTCCCTGTCGGCGCGCGCCCGCAGTCCCGCCCGTTGACCGGGCAAGCCTGCTCCACGTCACCGCACCGGAGGGATCCGTCTCGTCGGGCGCCCGCCGCGCCTTCAGGGGGTGACTACGCCGGCAGGTCTCCTGGCTTCACAACACTTCACCTGATGGCCGCCTTCCCGGATCCTGACAGAACCAGTGGCATTCGTGGCCGGTGCACCGTTGCTTACAGTTGCGGGGGCAGCCCCGGATCTTCACCGGGTTCCCTTGACCGTCGTAATGCATGCATTTTGGATCGGTGAGTGCCGTATCGTCAATGGGCCTGCAGAGCGAATTGTGGATCGATCTGCTGAACGGTCGTCCTGACTGCATCCGTCGGGTGTAAGTTTACCCGGCGCGAACAATCTTGGGGCGCTTGATCATGAACATGCGGACCGCAGGCCAGCGCCTGCTGCAGATCGTTTCGGGTGCGAAGGCACGAAAGGCTGATGCCGGCATCTCTGGTCGGCTGATTGCCTCGTTCCGCGAGACCGAGCGGCTCGGGCTCATGCTGGCATCGGCCGTGCGGGCCGGGGCGATCATCCTGATGACGCTGGCTTTCATCGCGATGCAGGGGCTGACAGGTGGCGGTTCGCTTGTGCTGGTCGCGATGGCGGGCGGGCTTGCCGCCATCGGCGTTTTCCAGTTCGAGGTGCTGCGGCGCTTCCCCGACGAGACCCGCGGCAAGTATGTCTTTGTTGTCCTCGATTGTCTGTGGCTGACCGCTTTCCTGGTTTGGCGTCACGACATGTCTGCCGAGCTGCCGCCGGTGACGGTATCGGTCAAGGAGGGCGCCCTTCTCTTCTATATCGCCATCCTTGTGCAAAGCGCCTTCAGCCATTCGCCGCGTTTCATCCTGTGGACGGGAGGCTGGATCATCGCGAGCTGGATCGTGGTTGTGGGAGCCGCGCTGATTGCGCCCGGCGCATTTGTCAGCCTGCCGGCAGACGGCAATGCCTGGCTTTCCTATGGGGCGCCTGAATACCTGCCGCTTGCGAAGGTTGGCTATGATTTCGTGATCTTCCTTTGCATCCTGGGCGGGATCACGGTTGCGGTGTGGCGGTCGCGCGAGCTGGTACGGGCGGCGGTGATCTCGGAGAAGGCGCGGGCGAACCTTGCCCGCCATTTCTCGCCCAAGGTGCTGGATGCCGTGAGCGGTCGCGAGCAGCCCTTCGGCGCCACGCGGCGACAGTCTGCCGCCGTCCTGTTCGCCGATATCCGCGGATTCACGACCCGTTGCGAGGCCATGGCGCCCGAGGAGGCGATCGCGTTCCTCCGGGACTTCCATGCCCGCATGGAAGACGTGATCTTTCGCCATGGTGGCATGCTGGACAAGATCCTGGGTGACGGCCTTCTGGCGGTGTTCGGTATTCCGGATCGTGGCCATGGCGATGCTGGTGATGCGCTGGCCTGCGCCCATGACATGATCGGAACTGTGGCGCTCTGGAACGACGAGCGTGTTGCGGCAGGTCAATTTCCCGTGCAGATCGGGGTCGGGCTTCATTTTGGACCGGTTGTGACCGGTGACGTCGGCAGCGAGCGGCTGATGACGTTCACGGTCGTGGGCGACACGGTCAATGTCGCCAGCCGCCTGCAGTCGCTTTCCAAGGAGCTTGGCACCGCGCTGGTTGCAAGTGATGCGCTGGTGGCCGCCATACGGGAAGAAACGCTTCGTGATGCGCAACTTGTCGACGAGTTGCAACTTGTGGGCGCACGGCAGTTGCGCGGGCGTGAGCGAGAAACCGTTGTCTATACTCTTCGCCTGGATGTGGATCGGGCCGGCTTCTAAACTCCTGACTGAATCCCGCATCAATTAACGCACGCAGCGGTCGCGCTTCGATCGAATTCCACTCCGTGTCGAAACTGTCCCCTGTCAGTTGCGCATTTTTCTGAAAACTTCCACCCTCGGTCAGTGGTTCTTTCATTTCAGCCGGTGCATGACATTCGCCGTGAACTGACAAGCGACTGCTCATGTCCAAGAAAAACACCTTCATCGATCCGGATCCCGATGTCATCCGTTCGGCATGGCTCATGATCCGCAATCATGGCGACCGCGCGATGCGCGAAGCCACGCGTCAGCAGCAGGCGATGATCAAGCGCGGTGACACGCGTGGCATCAGCCTGTGGTGGTCCATCGGCCAGGCGATCCAGGAGTTGCGCCGCACCAAGCGCGCACCGCACGAGTCGCTCAACTAGATCCTTTCCTGGGGACACTTTGGCAGGC
>JBILGJ010000152.1:0-6793 GCA_044351125.1 Micropepsaceae bacterium | reverse complement strand
TGACAGCGCAAGCGCCCCTGCCCTGGCGAACGGCATGGATCGTCGGCGGCAGCACGGGCATCGGCAAGGACCTGGCCCTCAGGCTTGCCCGCGCCGGCGTGAAGGTCGCCATCTCGGCGCGCTCGGCAGGCCCCCTGTCCGAGACGGCGTCATTGCATGCAAACCTGCTGGCCGAACCCGCTGATGCGGCCTCGCCTGAATCGATGCAGGCCGCCTATTCAAGGATCGTCTCCTCCATCGGCGCGCCCGACCTCGTCGTCCTGAACGCGGCAATCTGGGATCCGATGAGCGCGCAGGACTACAGTGCCGCGCGCGCCGTCAAGTCGATGCAGGTCAATTATGGCGGCGTCTGCAACGCGATCGAGATCATCCTGCCCGACATGAAGGAGCGCCGCAGCGGCCACCTGGCCATCGTGGCCTCGGTGGCGGGCTATCGTGGCCTGACCAAGGCGCTGGCCTATGCGCCCACGAAGGCCGCCCTCATCAACCTCTCGGAGGCGCTGAACTTCGAGCTTGATCCCTGGAACATCGCCGTATCCGTGATCAATCCGGGCTTTGTCGACACACCGATGACGGCGCGCAACGACTTCCCGATGCCGTTCATCGTGACAAGCGAGTACGCCGCCGAACGGATCGTCGAAGGACTGAAGCGCCGGAAGTTCGAGATCGCTTTCCCCTGGCAGCTGATCACGATCCTCAAGATCGCGCGCATCCTGCCCTATCGGATTTTCTTTCCGCTCCTGCGCCGCACGCTCAACATGTAGGGCGAGGGCGTCAAGCCCGCCTAGGCGGGCTTGATGACCCGGTAGAGCCCGACATCGATCGTGCCGCGCGAGAAGCCAGCCTCGCAATATCCCAGATAATAGAGCCACATGCGCCGGAAGCGCTCGTCAAAGCCCTGCGCCGCAATGCGCGGCCAGGCATCAAGGAACTGCGTGCGCCAGGCCGCAAGCGTTTGCGCATAGGACTGGCCAAACGTCTCGACCGTTTCGAATCGCAAGCCTGCAGCATTCGCCCGCTCTTCCATCTTGGCCACGGTCGGCAACATGCCGCCAGGGAAGATGTAACGCTGGATGAAGTCAGGCGTGCGGCGATACGTGTCGAAATAGGCAGGCGCGATCGTGATCGCCTGCAGCACGCCAATGCCACCGGGCTTGAGCCGCTCGCTCAGGGTACCGAAATAGCGCGCCCAGTTGTTCTCGCCCACCGCCTCGATCATCTCGATCGACACCAGCCGGTCGAACTGGCCCTGCGTGTCGCGATAGTCTTCGAAGACGACATCCACGCGGTCGCCAAGCCCCTTGGCCTGGACCACGTTGCGCGCATGAGCCAGCTGCTCCTCGGAAATGGTGATCGCCCGGATCCGCGAGGTGTGCGGCGCGGCAGCCAGGGCAAAACCGCCCCAACCGCAACCGATCTCGAGCAGGCTCTGCGACCCGTCGAGTTCCAGGGCCTCGACGATATGCGCGCACTTGACGCGCTGCGCATCTTCAAGCGTGGCACTCTCGCTCTCGTAGATGCCCGAGCTGTAGAACCAGCTCTCGCCAAGCCAGGTTTCATAGAAGGCATTGCCAAGATCATAATGCGCCGAGATGTTGCGGCGGCTTCCGCGGCGTGAATTGAAGCGAAGCGCATGGATCAGCCGATCCATGACGCCCGTCTGCAGGATGCCCCGCCCGATGCTGTCGATGGCCTTCTCGTTCAGGAAATAGAAGGCGAAGAGACCGCCCAGGTCCTCGCAGTCGATGTCGCCGGCCATGTAGCACTCGGCGAACCCCAGAAGCCCGCGGCGCAGGCCCTGCGATACGATCCGGTAGTTGCGCAGCGCCACACGCACCTCGCCACCCTTGTCTGCATCGCCGAAGGTCTCGCTCGCGCCCGATGGCAGCTCGACGGTAAGCCGTCCATGTACCGACCCCGACAGCGCGCCGCGCAACACGCGGAGGATGGACTTGTCGAGCGAACGCCCCACCTGCCGCGAGACAGCCCGTGGCAGCAGCCACGAGCGGGACTTTGAAACCGAGCTATCGAACATGCATCACATCTTTTGTCTGGGAATTGTAGATCGAAAACGAGAACCTGGGCGAAGGCAGGCGATCCTGCACCTTCACGCCCTTGAGCCAAAGCCGCGCGGCCTCGAAATGGATGGCAACCGTCACCTTCAGCGTCATCAGCGGATAGCGCAGCCACAGGCCCAAAAGACCGCGATCCGTGATGGCGCGCTGCGTACCGCGGAAATAGGTGAGCAGCGTCCGGCCGTCCGGCTCGATGAGGTTCACGCCGACGAAAACCTCATGCGCTGGCGCGATCATGCGGAACTCATAGTTTCCCATCGGCGTGGTGAAGGGCGAGACATAAAGCTCTTTCTCGCAGGTCTGCGCATACGTGCCTTCACCCCGCGGCTCTGCCGGGATGACATACCACTTGCGCTCATGATGCGTGTTCGTGACCTCGTAGACGATCAGCTTCAGTTCCCCGCCTGCATCGTGGCAGTAATAGACACTAAGCGGATTGAACACATAGCCAAGCAGCCGCGGATAACAAAGCAGCCAGATCCGCGCACACGCATCGCCAAAGCCCATCTCGGCAAGCAGCCTGCGCACATGCGAGGCGGTGTCCGTACACCCCTCGCCGGCGTAATCGCCATCATGGAAGCTGAAAAGGTTGAACCGGTTGCGCGAGAACAGCCTGAGCGACCTGTCCAGCGCATCGATCTCGTCGAGATCGAACAGCATCGAGAACACGCGGTAAGTGAACTTGTGCCCCTGCGGCCGCAGCCGCTGATGCATCACCGTACCCTCGTAAATGCGGCTCAGCATCCCCATCGCGCTCAGGCCGCCAGCGCCGGCGCGACCCGCGCAGGCCCGATAAAGATGCGCCCGGACTCGTTCTCAACCGACCAGGGCCGCCGCACGTCACCGACGGCCTCGGCCGCCGCCAGCCCCGACTGGATCCCGTCCTCGTGGAAGCCAAAGCCGAAATAGCTGCCGCAGAACCAGACGTTGCGCCGCCCCTGGATCTCCCAGAGCCGGGCCCGTGCTGCGTTCGCCTTCCCGTCAAACACGGGATGCGCATAACTGATCGAGGCAAGCACGTCCCGTGGCTCGATCGTGGGGTTCAGCGACACAAAATAATCCCGTGTCGTATTCAGGTCCTGCAGCTTGTTCATCCAGTAGGTCACGAACAGGTCGTTCGTGTTCTCCGGCGACGCCGAAAGGTAGTTCCAGGCCGACCAGAGCCGCCGCCGCTTGGGCATGACGGCCGCGTCACGGTGCAGCACGGCCCTGTTCGGCGCATAGCGGAAGCTGCCGAGAAGCTGCGCCTCGAGCGGATCGGCATCGCGCAGCATGGCAAGTGTCTCGTCCGCATGCGAGGCCATCACTACGCCATCGAAGCTGCGCGTGTGCCCGTTCACATGGATCTCGACCCCGCCAGGACGACGCGATACGCCCTCGACTTTTGCACCGAGTTCCACCGTTCCCCGGAAGTCGGCAAGCAGCTTTTGCACATAGACCCGGCTGCCGCCACGCACGGTCCGCCAATACGGACGGTTCACGAGTTGCAGCAACTGGTGGTTCGAGAAGAAATTGATGAAGCTTGCGACCGGGAAATCCATGACCTGCGACGTCGGCGTCGACCAGATGGCAGCCGCCATCGGCAGGATGTGCCGCTCGGCGAACCAGCGCGAGTAGCCTCGCTGCTCAAGGAATGCGCCAAGCGTCAGGTCAGCCGGCATCCCGGCAACGTCAAGCGCACTGGCCTCGCGAAAGAACCGCACGAGGTCGCGCATCAGGCTCCAGTGGCCCGTGCTCAGGAGATTGCGCCACTGCCCCACGAGGCTCGCCGCGCCATTGCCCGAGTACTCGTAGGCACCACCACCCATGGACACGGCAAAGCCCATGCTTGTCTCGTACGTCTCGACCTTAAGGTGGTCGAACAACGCCACGAGGTTCGGATAGGCCGAGACATTGTAGACGATGAAGCCCGTATCGACCGGCACCTCGGACGCGCCCTCGCTGACCGTGAATGTATTGCTGTGCCCACCCGGACGGTCTTCCTGCTCGAACAGCGTCACATCGTGTGACCGCGAGAGGAGCCATGCCGCCGAAAGGCCGGAAATGCCGCTACCAACGACGGCAATGGATTTGGGAGTCATGAACGGACCTTGTTGCCTACGGAAGGCTTACGGCACATGATAACCGCTAGATCAGTAGGGGAAAGCGTCTCTGCGGAAATATTTAGTGGTGACGCTCGCGGGTCGCACTAAACCTTACTTTCGGCCAACGCTCGGCAGTGTACCGCAGTTCCCAGCCGCTCTTTGCCATGAAAACGGGAGATCCATCACGGTCCTCGGCCAGGTTGCCTTGGTTGGCATCCAGAAATTTCTTGAGTTCCGTCGGTTCATCGGCCGTCACCCAGCGCGCCGTCTCGAACATGCCCTGCTCGAACGCGACGTCCAGACCATACTCGGCCGCGATGCGGCTTGACAGAACCTCGAGCTGCAGCTGCCCGACAACGCCCACAAACCACTGCGACCCGATCCGGGGCTTGAAGACCTGCGTGACACCTTCCTCGGCGAGCGACTCGAGCGCGCGCTGCAGATGCTTGGCCTTCAGCGGATCAGCCAGCCGCACGCGACGAACGATTTCCGGCGCAAAGTTCGGAATGCCCGTGAAGGTCAGCCCCTCGCTCTCGCTGAGCGTATCGCCGACACGCAGCACACCATGGTTCGGGATGCCGATGATGTCGCCGGGCCAGGCCTCGTCGACGGTCTGACGCGACTGCGCGAAGAACAGGATCGGGTTGTGCACGCTCAGCACCTTGCCCGTACCCGATTGCTTCAGCTTCATGCCGCGCTTGAACTGCCCGGAACAGACCCGCATGAACGCAACCCTGTCACGGTGGTTGGGATCCATGTTCGCCTGGACCTTGAAGACGAAACCAGAGACTTTGGGCTCGGCAGGTTCAACCATCCGCTCGGCCGCCTTCTGCGCCCGCGGACACGGCGCCCACTGGCCAAGCCCCTCGATCAGCTCCTTCACGCCGAAATGCTTCAGCGCCGAACCGAAGAACACAGGTGTGATGTGGCCCTCCCGGAAGGTCGCAAGGTCGAAGGCCGGATAGCCTCCCCGCGCAAGCTCCATCTCGTCGCGGAACTGCTTCAGTTCGTCCGGCTTCAGCAATCCATCGAGCGCGTCGGGATCGACGCCGGCGGCATCGCGGGAAAACGGCAGGAACTTGCCGCTCTGGAAATGCATCGCCCCGCGGAAGTTCAGGCCTGAACCGGCCGGCCACATCGCCGGCGTCACGTGCAGCTGCAGCTGGTCTGCGATCTCGTCGATCAGCGAGAACGGATCCCGCGCCTCGCGGTCCATCTTGTTGATGAAGGTGATGATCGGGATGTCGCGCATGCGGCAGACTTCGAACAGCTTGCGTGTCTGGCTTTCGATGCCCTTGGCCGCGTCGATCACCATGATGGCCGAGTCTGCAGCCGTCAGCGTGCGATAAGTATCTTCGGAGAAGTCCTCGTGGCCCGGCGTATCAAGAAGGTTGTAGACAAGCCCCTGGTATTCGAACGTCATGACCGCCGTGGTCACCGAGATACCGCGCTCCTGCTCGATCTTCATCCAGTCCGAACGCGCGCGCCGCCGATCGCCCTTGGCCTTGACCTCGCCTGCCAGGTGAATGGCGCCGCCCATGAGCAGCAAATGCTCTGTCAGCGTTGTCTTGCCGGCGTCGGGATGCGAGATGATCGCAAACGTGCGACGACGCTGCGCGGCCTCGCGCGGCGTATGATCGACAATGGCTTGCGTTTCCGTCATGGGACCGGCCTTGAAAAGAAGCGGCCTTTTACAGGATTCCAGACCGCCGCGAAACCGCTAAAACCGCCCGTGCAAAGGCCTTATTGCCGCTCGACGACCCATCGCGCTGCCCCCATGCCCGCCAGCATCGACACCACAAAGATCCAGGTGCTTTCACCGCCGAGATAGAGCGACGAAAGCGCCGGTCCCGGACAGAACCCGGCCAGTCCCCAGCCAACGCCAAACAGCGCGGCCCCGCCGACAAGACGCCGATCGATCAGCACCGACGTCGGCAGCAGGAACCGCTCGCCGAAGACAGGCGCGCCCGTTGAAAACGCCAGCCTGTATCCGATGAACGTGACAATGATGGCCCCGCCCATGACGAAAGCAAGGCTTGGGTCCCATGAACCCGCGATGTCGAGGAAGTTCATCACCTTTGCCGGATCGGTCATGCCCGAGACGATGAGCCCGACCCCGAAAACCAGGCCGGCGAGTAGAGCCGCAACGACGCGCTTGAACCTGTTCACAGCACGTGCCTCGCCAGGAAAACCGTCGCCATGCCCGCACTCATGAAGACGACCGTCGCCACCAGAGACCGGACCGAGAGCCTCGACAGGCCACACACGCCATGCCCGCTCGTACAGCCACTGCCCATCGTGCTCCCGAATCCGACAAGAAGTCCTGCGACGACCAACAGCGGAACATTGCCGGTGACGGTTTGGACAAGCACGCCGCCTGCGGCGACGTGGATCACAGGCGCCACGACGAGCCCGGCGATGAAGGCCGCCCGCTCTGGCGCCGACCCGTCACGGTCCGGCGGCACGAGCCGGTTGAGCATTCCGCTGACGCCGGCAATCCGGCCATTGGCTGCCATCAGCCAGACAGCCGCAACGCCTATCAGCAGACCTCCGAGGAGGGACGGGATCGGGGTGAATTCTGTCATCGGGTTTCTCCAGCCGGCGGCACCGCGCGCCTGAGGGCAAGGCTAACAC